>NZ_PDBT02000038.1:0-23940 GCF_002551535.2 Neisseria sp. N95_16 | reverse complement strand
CATGTAGCGTAACTCTTCAATCAGCTCTGCCTGAGTTTTTTCATGGTCGGGTTTGTCGACGATAAAGGGATTCTTGCGTTTGGTCTGCATAGTCTTCATAAGCGTAGCCTGTGGGTGTTGAAGTGCGGTTATACCGCCTTGGCAGTAGGCGGCAATCCAACGGCGCAGATGTGTGCGTGAGACGTTGAAATGGTCTGCGGTGCGCTGTTGGCTGTGCACTTGATGGTAATGGAGTACGGCTCGGTATTTGAAGTCTAGTGTATATTTGGACATAAGAAAACTGCACCTTTTTAAGTTGGGGGGAAAGTGTCCAACTTTTGGGGTGCAGTCCATACTTGTTTTATTTTCAGACGGCCTTTTTATTTGATCAATAATTGGTAATCAACACTTCCTGTGTTTCGCTATTTTTGTGCTTCGCCTGATAATTGGCGTTTTGGTAATGGAAATTCAAATAGTTGATGTTAAACGCATGTTCAACACACCAATCCAATAATTGCTGATGCATTTTGCCTTTGTGTTTCATCACATTAGATAAGGCAAAGCGAATCTGATGCGCGTTGCAGGTTTGGAGAAACTGCAATAAATCGCGCTCATCTTGCGCCGTCCAGCCGCCATTTTCGTTATAGACCGCCGTGCCCAGCAAATACGGCGGATCAAGATAGAGAAAGGCGTTTTGCTGCCGTAAATGCCCAATGTCTAAATCGCGGAAATCTTGGCAGGCAAAACGGATATGGCGCGTGTGCAGCCTTTCCATAAACAAGCGCAGCTTGTTGCGCAGGCTGATATTGAAATCGCGCTTGCCCACCGGTAAATTGAATTCACCTTTTTGGTTAAAACGGATTTGGTTATTGAAGCCGTAAAAAATCAGCAGCAGAAACAATAAATTGTCTTTCGATTGGTTGTAATCTTGCCGCAATTGGGCAAATGGCTGTTTATTGAATTTGCCCAAACCATTGTTGCTGTTGCATTCATAAAAATCGTAATCGTGGCGGAAAGTATCGCTTAAGCCGTAATGCGCGATTTTTGGCTCCAATTGCGCTACCAAATCGGTATAGCTTTGGCTTTGAATAAAATTGAGTAAATCAATCAGTTGCTGGTTTTTATCAATGCAAATAATTTCATCAGCCAAGACATTGATGCCCACATTGGCGCCGCCTGAAAACACATCGTAAAACACACCAAAAGGCTCGGGCAGCTTGGCCTTGATTTGCGGCAACAATTTGCCCTTGCCGCCGGTGTAGTTCAACGGCGATTTGACGATGGTTTCATTCGATTCATTAGAGGGCATCAATGCAAACGATTCGTCACGAATGCCGACTTTACACAAAAACAAACGCTCTTTATGCTCGGTCAACTGGGTTTTTCCGGTGGTAAACGCATGAAAATCCTGCTCAAATACCGACACTTTGCCCTTTTTCTGCAAAATTTCCATGATTTGTACATCGGAAATTTTGGCATTCGAGCGTGAATTGATTTTTGAACCGGTATTGTTATACGACACCAAAATATATTTGGCATCAATGTTTTCAATCAATTGGCCAAACTGCGCCGCTGCTTTTTGCGTGCAATAATCGCTTTTTAGATGGCTTCTGTCCATTTTACGCGCCACACCGTGCACTTCAGGCTTGGCGTTGACGGCAACATTTTCCAAAAAATGATAAGCATCGCCGTATTGGCGCGAATTATACGGCGGGTCGATATACACGATGTCGCTGCGAATGCTTTTCACCAGCTCATTGGCATCCTGCTGAAAAATTTGATTCCCCTGATTGTGTGCTTCTTGTGTTTGCGGCAAACGCAACACCAGCGGCTTGGCCAAATCGCCACTGCGGCGGAAAGCATCGTAATGGCCGACAGTATTGGCGATGCGGTCGATGGCATACAATAATGATGTAATCAACACCGCCTGTTCACGTGCATTGATTTTGCCTTGGGCGAACAAAGCATCGATGTCGTCACGAATCACGCCGATTTTGCGCATATTTTGGCGACTCAAAAAGGTGTCGGCAAAATGGTGCGAATAATAGTTTTCAGACGGCATATCGGTTAATTGATTGTAGCCGTCAATTAATTCTTTGATTTGCGGCCAATTCACCGATTCATCCGCCAAGAAAGTTTGATAAGCCAAAAAATTGCCGAATAAAGTATCGTTGATTTGAATGCGGAAACGGTCGTTGAAGTGATGCGCGACCACGCCTGTGCCGCCGAATAAATCGGTAAAGGTATGGCAATCGTGGCAGTGTGTGCCAATCACGTTATCAATAAAAGCCAGCAGCTTGAATTTGCTGCCCAAATAGCGGCGATTGTGAATCTGAAACATATATTTCCAAATAAGGCATCTTGTGCATCGCATTATAATACCAAACCGCAAAAATCACGCTATGGCTACGATGATTTTTCGCTTACTTGGTCTTTCTGTCGCCAACATGATTTTATTTCTCTGATAAAATAAGCATTCCTAACATTCAGGCCGTCTGAAACCTTTCAGACGGCCTCAACCTGTTTTCATCTGCCATCATGACTTATCCGATTCCCAAACCTCAAGAAAAAACCCGTTGGCTCAATCTCTCGCAAGGCTCATTGCCGTTGGCTTTGGCACGCCATTTGCCACACAAGCAGCTTAAAGTGGTGTTGACCCAAGATGCCGAGCAAGCCCTGCGTCTTCAGACGGCGTGGCAGTTTTTCCGGCCACACGATACGGCGGTTTTCCTGCCCGATTGGGAAACGCTGCCCTACGAGCGTTTTTCGCCGCATCACGATTTGGTGTCGGAACGCTTAGCGGCTTTATGGCAGATTAAAAGCGGCGCGGCGGATGTGCTATTTGTGCCGGTGGCAACGGCGATGCAGAAATTATCGCCGGTGTCATTCTTGGCCGGACGCACGTTTTGGCTGAAAACCGGCCAGTCTTTGGATTTGGATGCGCTCAAAGGCAATTTGATTGAAGCCGGTTACAGCCATGTATCGAATGTGGTGGCCACAGGCGAATTTGCCGTGCGCGGCGGCATTATTGATTTGTTCCCGATGGGCAGCGATATGCCCTACCGCTTGGATTTGTTTGACGACGAAATCGACAGCATCAAAACCTTTGATCCCGACACTCAGCGCACCGTCGCGCCGGTCAGCGAAATCCGCCTTCTGCCCGCGCACGAATTCCCGACCGACGACGATGCGCAAAAAATCTTCCGCAGCCGTTTCCGCGATGAAATCGATGCCGACTATCACGCAGCGGCAGTGTATAAAGCGGTGAGCAACGGCCATTTCGGTGCGGGCGTGGAATATTATCTGCCGCTGTTTTTTGAAAACGAGTTGGATACGCTGTTTGACTATGTCGGCAATGATGCACTGTTTGTCTGCTTGGGCGATGTGCATGCCGAAGCCGCGCGTTTTCAAAGCGATGTCAAATCACGCTACCAAATGGCACAAGGCGATGAGACTTACCCGCCTTTGCTTCCACAGCATTTGTATCTCACCTCCGACCAATTCGCAGGCCGTCTGAAAGCATATGCCCAAGTGTGGCCGGATGTGTTCAGTCACGACCAAAACCTGCCCGATGTTGCGGTCAACCGCCAAGCAGAACAACCTCTTCAAGCCCTGCTCGATTTTCAGACGGCTTTTGACGGGCGTATTTTGTTATGCGCCGAAAGTCTCGGCCGCCGCGAAACCATGACCGGCTTTATGCAGCAAAACGGTATCAAAGCCAAAGCCGTGAGCGATTGGCAAGGCTTTTTATCGGCACACGAGCCTTTAATGATTACCGTGGCACCGCTGGCTTACGGTTTCCAGTTGCCCGAGCAAAACATCGCCGTAATTACCGAATCGGATTTGTATCAATACGTCGCCAAATCCCGCAAAACCAACCGCCGCAAAAAACACGCCGATGTTTCAGACGGCCTGTTGCGCGATTTGGCCGAAATCAACCTTGGCGATCCGGTGGTGCACGAAGAACACGGCATCGGCCGCTATATGGGTTTGGTTACCATGGATTTGGGCGGCGAAACCGCCGAAATGATGCTGCTCGAATACGCGGGCGAAGCGCAATTGTATGTGCCGGTGTCGCAGTTGCACCTCATCAGCCGCTATTCCGGCCACGCGCACGATAATGTGCAATTACACAAACTTGGCACCGCAGCATGGAACAAAGCCAAACGCAAAGCCGCCGAAAAAGCGCGTGACACCGCTGCCGAATTGCTCAACCTCTACGCCCAACGCGCCGCACAGGAAGGCCATAAATTCGACATCAACGAATTGGATTACCAAGCCTTTGCTGATGGTTTCGGCTATGAAGAAACCGAAGACCAAGCCGCCGCCATTGCTGCAGTGATTAAGGATTTGACCCAAGGCAAGCCGATGGACAGATTGGTGTGCGGCGATGTCGGTTTCGGCAAAACTGAAGTGGCTTTACGTGCCGCATTTGTGGCGGTGATGGGCGGCAAACAAGTGGCCGTGTTGGCACCGACCACGCTTTTGGTCGAACAACACGCGCAAAATTTTGCCGACCGCTTCGCCGATTTTCCGGTTAAAGTGGCATCTTTATCGCGCTTCAACAACAGCAAAACCACCAAGGCCGCCTTGGAAGGCATGGCCGACGGCACGGTCGATATCGTGATTGGCACGCATAAACTGGTGCAGGATGACATCCACTTTAAAAATCTCGGCTTGGTGATTATCGATGAAGAACACCGCTTCGGCGTGCGCCAAAAAGAGCAGCTCAAACGCCTGCGCGCGAATGTCGACATCCTCACCATGACCGCCACCCCGATTCCGCGCACCTTAAGCATGGCATTGGAAGGCTTGCGCGATTTTTCGTTAATTACCACCGCACCGAGCCGCCGCTTGGCCGTCAAAACCTTTGTCAAACCGTTCAGCGAAGGCAGCGTGCGCGAAGCCGTGTTGCGCGAATTGAAACGCGGCGGTCAGGTGTTTTTCCTGCACAACGAAGTCGATACCATCGAAAACATGCGCGAACGCTTGGAAGTCCTGTTGCCCGAAGCCCGTATCGGCGTGGCACACGGCCAATTGCGTGAACGCGAGTTGGAACAAGTGATGCGCGACTTTTTACAGCAAAGGTTTAACGTGTTGCTCTGCTCGACCATTATCGAAACCGGCATCGACATCCCCAACGCCAACACCATCATCATCAACCGCGCCGATAAATTCGGCTTGGCGCAACTGCACCAACTGCGCGGACGCGTCGGCCGCAGCCACCACCAAGCCTACGCCTACCTGCTCACCCCCGAATACATCACCAAAGATGCCGAAAAACGCTTGGATGCGATTGCCGCCGCCGATGAATTGGGTGCCGGTTTCACCCTCGCCATGCAGGATTTGGAAATCCGCGGCGCAGGCGAAATCTTGGGTGAAGGCCAAAGCGGCGAGATGATGCAGGTCGGCTTCACGCTGTATACCGAGATGCTCAAGCAAGCCGTGCGCGATTTGAAAAAAGGCCGCCAGCCTGATTTGGATGCGCCGCTGGGTGTGACTACCGAAATCAAGCTGCACAGCCCTGCGCTGCTGCCCGATGATTACTGCCCCGACATTCACGAACGCTTGGTGCTCTACAAACGCTTGGCCACCGCCGAAACGCGCGAACAAATCAACGCCATTCACGAAGAATTGGTCGACCGCTTCGGCCTGACCGAACCTGCCGTGAAAACCTTGATTGAAAGCCACCATTTGCGTTTGCAAGCCAAAGAAATGGGCATTGCCGGCATCGATGCCACCAATGAAGCGGTTACCGTCACGTTCGGTAAAAACAATCGCATCGACCCGACCGAAATCATCATGTTGATTCAAACCAACAAAAAATACCGCTTGGCCGGTGCCGACAAGTTGCGCTATAGCGCGGAAATGGAAAATATTGATGTGCGGATTAACACGGTGAAGGACGTGTTGAAAACTTTGAAAGAAAAAGTATTGGTGGCTGAATAAAATCGGCAACCTTTACTTGTCTGCAATCAAAAAAAGCCGTCTGAATTTTCAGACGGCCTTTTTGTATAATCAAGCTTATCGCCCCTTCACATCAATAATCCACACTTCCGCCTGTGAGCCCAAGCGCATCGGGATGCCCCAGAAGCCGTAGCCTGATGTCACAAAATAATGGCCGTTGCCGATGGCTTCGTAGCCGTAGGCCACGCGGTTGATGGTTTGCACGATTAAGTTGGCCGGTGCCACTTGGCCGTTGTGTACATGGCCAGAACAGGCCGACAATCAAACTGTTGGTAATCAAATAAGCCAAGCCCATCAGCCAGCGGCGGCCGCGTTTGCCAATAAACGGTGCCAATAGCCATTGCAACGAGCGCCCCAGACCAAAGGTAAAGAGCTGCATCAACACCAACACAATAATAAAAAATCCGATACGCATGAATCAACCTGCCTGAAAATAAGGCGCACATTCTAGCATAAAGCCGTGTCAACAAAGGCCGTCTGAACGCAAGCAACTGTAAACCGCCTAGGTAAATTGCGTTATAATATTGCCTGATGAAAACTGATATTCGGAAGCAAACCATGAATCCGCAAACCGCCATTATTTCTGACCACGCCAAATCGGGCGTGTTTATCGAAGCCGATATCCGCATCGGTCAAATCGATGCCGTTAAAGCCGCCTGCCGCGAGAGCGTTGCCCATCTTCAGGCTTTGCAGACCAAGTTTCCGCAAGCTGATTTGGGCTTGACCATTGCTTTTGGCAGCGAAGCTTGGCGTATTTTCGGCCATGCCGATGAAGGCCGTGAAATCAAACCGTTTACCCCTCTGGGCAACGGCTTGGCACCTGCCACGCAGCAAGACGTGTTGATTCACATTCAATCGCTGCAACAAGATGCCGCTTTGGCTTTGGCGCAAGACGTATTGGAAACCTTCGGCGATAGCTTAACCATCGTCACCGAAGAACACGGCTACCGCCTGTATCAAGAGCGCGGTTTGGACGGCTTTGTCGATGGCACGGAAAATCCGCAAGACCAAGCCATTTACGAAGCAGGCATTATTCCCGAAGGCCAGCCTGATGCGGGCGGTAGCTATGTGTTGCTGCAAAAATACCGCCACGATTTGAAACGCTGGAATAAAGTTGATGTGCCACACCAAGAAAGCTACATCGGCCGCAGCAAGGAAACCGACGAAGAGCTGGATAAAAGTGTGCGCTTGGCCGACTCACACTTAGGCCGTGTGGACTTGAAAGAAAACGGCGTCGGCCTGAAAATTGTGCGCCGCAGCCTGCCTTACGGCAAAATCACCGGCGAACACGGCTTGATGTTCCTTGCCTATTGCCACACGCTGCACAACATTGAAGCGCAATTATTGAGCATGTTTGGCGAGGCAGACGACAAAGTCGATTTGCTGCTGAAGCATATTTCAACTGCCGTTTCCGGTGCCTATTATTTCGCGCCGTCGGTTGAGCGTTTGCAAAACCTTTAATCGGCAATTTGGTGTGAACAGGCCGTCTGAAAGTCCATGAGTTTTCAGACGGCCTCTGCTATGATAAGCACATTCTTTTTCACTTTAAGCCTTTTACGATTATGTCCCATTCCGTTCACGCTTTTGCGCCGCTGTCGATTCCCATTCAAGGCACCAACCTGATTGAAGCCTCCGCCGGCACCGGTAAAACTTACGGCATCGCTGCCCTATTTACCCGCCTGATTGTGTTGGAAAAAATGCCGGTGGATAAGGTCTTGGTCGTCACGTTTACCAAAGCCGCCACCGCCGAACTCAAAACCCGCTTGCGTGCGCGTTTGGACGAAGTATTGCAAGCTTTGGAAAGCGTGGCAAACGCCGCCGAAGATTCAGACGGCCTCAATCAATATTGCGAACGCGAACACCCCGGCGATGTGTTTCTCAAAGGCTTACTGCAACAAGCATTAGCGCAAGAAAGCCAAGCGCGTTTAATCGTGCGCCTGAAAGCGGCTATCGGCGATTTCGACAACGCTTCGATTTACACCATCCACGGCTTCTGCCAGCGCGTGTTGCGTGATTTCGCCTTTTTGTGCCAAACGCAATTTGATGTCGAACTCGCCGACGACAGCCGCGAGCGTTTGCTGGTGCCGGCGCAGGATTTTTGGCGCGAACGGATCAGCAACGATCCGATGGCCGCCGAACTGGTGTTCCGCCACCGCGAAACGCCCCAAACCATGCTCGCCGAAATCCGCCCTTTCGTCAGCCGCCCCTATCTGGTTTTCAGACGGCCTGAAAACGGTTTGGCCGCCGCGCGAACGGATTTGCAGCAAGCGTGGGAAAACATCCAAGGCCGTCTGAAAAATATCGAAGAAGCGTTTTGGCAGGCATTTGACGGCGGCATTTTGAGCGGTACGTTTTTCAAAAAACCTTCCTATCAAAGCCTGTTTGCCGCACTTTGGCACGCCGCCGAAACCGGCCGTCTGCCCCCGTCCGACGCCGATTCGCTCAAACGGCTGGAAAACCTGCGTGCCGACGTGCTGCCGAAAAAACTTAAAAAAAAACAATCCCTTAGCAGCCAGACTGAAGCCGAACTGCACGGTTTGGGTTTGCTCGGCGAAAAACTGCAGGCCGCGGCCGACGAAGAAGAAAACGCCCTCACCCTGCTCAAGCTCGACCTGCTCGACCACATCAACCAAGCCTTGGCCGAACAGAAAAAATCCCGCCGCGAGCGCACATTTGACGATTTGCTGCTGGATGTGTTCAACGCATTGCAACCGGCCAATCCGCATGCCCAAGCCTTGGCCGAAGCCGTGGCAGCCACATGGCAGGTTGCCTTGATTGATGAATTCCAAGACACCGACCCGCTGCAATATCAGATTTTCAGCGAGATTTTTATCCGCCAAAACAAGCCTTTGTTTTTGGTCGGCGACCCGAAGCAGGCGATTTACAGCTTTCGCGGTGCCGACATTTATGCCTATCTGCAAGCGGCGGAAGATGCGCAGCAGCATTACACGCTGGCGACCAATTTCCGCAGCCATGCCAAACTGATTAACGGCATCGGTGCGCTGTTTCAATGCAAAAACCGCCCGTTTGTATTGGAAAACATTGATTACAATCCGGTTGGTGCGGTGCGTGAAGAAAGCCGCTTGTCGCCGAGCCGCCCTGCTGTTCAGGTTCGTTGGTTGCACGGCAATGAAACCGAGCCGCTAGACAAAGATGTCTTACGCAAACGTGCCGCCGAATATTGCGCCGATGAAATCGCTTTTGCCTTAAATGAAGCGGCGAAAGGCCGTCTGAATTTCAAAGAGCGGCCGCTGGAATCGGGCGACATTGCCGTATTGGTACGCACCCACAACGAAGGCAGCATGATTGCCCAAGCCCTGAAATCGCGTCGCATTCAAAGCGTATTGCTGCACCGTGAATCCGTGTTCGAATCGCCCGAAGCACAAGGATTGGCGGCTTTATTGGATTTCTGGCTCAATCCGCGCCGCACCGAATCGCTGCGTTTTGCCTTAAGCGGTGTACTGTTCGGCTACGATGCCGATGCACTTTACGCGCTCAACCAAAGCGAAGCCGGCCTGTTGGCGTGGATTGATTCAGCAGAACGCGCCGCCCAGCTATGGCAGCAAAAAGGCATTTACACCACCATGCAGCATTTTTCCGCCGAACACGGCATCGAAATCCGCCTGCTTTCAGACGGCAACGGCCGCAGCCTGACCAATTATCATCAACTGCTGGAACGATTATCCGAAGAAAACGAGCAAAGCCACAGCCCGGCATCGCTGCATCAATGGCTGCTGGCGCAAATCAATCTGGCCGAAAACGGTAAGGCCGGCGACAACAATGTCTTGCGTTTGGAAAGCGACGAAGCCTTGGTCAAAATCGTCACCATGCACGCGGCCAAAGGCTTGCAATATCCTCTGGTGTATTGCCCGTTTGTGTGGGACGCGCAAGACAATAAAGCGCACGATTGGCAGATTCTGCACCGCGATGGCGGCGAAAGCGAATTGCTGGCCGAACATCAGCTTGATGACGACGACCATACCCAATTGGCCGATGAAGAAATGGCCGAACGCCTGCGCCTGCTTTATGTTGCCCTCACCCGCGCCGAAGAACAATTGAGTATCTACGCTGCCTACTGCCAAGATACCGACGACAATACTTTCGCCTACCTGCTCGAAGGCCATGCCGACAGCACGCGTGAAGCCGTCAAAGCTGCTTATGAAGGCGAGCGCAAGGCCGGAAAAGGCGCAGCAGAAATGGCCATGTTGAAAAACAATTGGGCAAGATTCATCAACAAGCAAGCCGAAAACGAAAATACCGACTTTGTATTCACGGAAGATACACCTCCATCAGCCGCATATCATTCTGCTAAACAAACCGAAGTGCAATATCAAGCCGCCGATATTCCGCCGCGCGGATTTGAATACATCCGCCATACCAGCTTTACCGGTTTGAGCCGCCACGTCAAAGCGCACGACAGCGAACGCGAAGAATTACAACCGAGCTTGGATGCCGCAGAAAGCCACATCAGGCCGTCTGAAAACGTGGTTGAAAAAATCGACCATGACGAATTGAGCATTCACCATTTCCCGCGCGGCACCAATGCCGGCTTGTGTCTGCACGATATGCTGGAAAACCTTGATTTCCAACGCTCTGCCGCCGAACAAAGCGAGCAGATTTTGGAAACCTTAACCCGCCACGGCTTTGAAGAAAAATGGCTGCCTGCTGTGATGACCATGCTGGATTGTTGCCGTGAAACGCCGATTTCAGGCAAAGATACCTTATCGGACATTCAGCCGAGCGAGCGTTTACCCGAAATGGGCTTCACTCTGTATATGCAGGATTTCAACCTAGCCGCATTACGCGCATGGTTTGCCCAGCCGCATTTAGGTTTGCCGCCGGAATGCATCGAAGCGGCGCAAAGGCTGGATTTTCAAGATGTACAAGGCTATCTAAACGGCTTTATCGACATGACCTGCATCGCTTCAGACGGCCAAGTCTGCGTGATTGACTACAAATCCAATTACTTGGGTGCCAACGCAGCAGCCTATACCCCGCAAGCCATGAACGAAGCCATGGGCGAACATCATTACTACCTGCAAGCCCTGATTTACGCCATTGCCGTCGGCCGCTATTTCAAACTGCGCGGCCTTGCTTTGCCACAAATTGCCGTGCGCTATCTGTTTTTACGCGGCATGAACGGCACGGAAAATGGCATTTGGTCGTGGGATATTGATGCGGAAGATTTGGCAGATTGGGTGTAAAAAAAGGCCGTCTGAAACTTATTCGTTTTAGTTGTAGGTCGGATACTTGTATCCGACATTCTTAAACGAACGGCAAGGCTGCGAACTGATTGTCAGCTTTTATGTCATATGATGGTTTTATCATCTTTATAGGCATCTTAGAACGTCGGATACAAGTATCCGACCTACGTTTACTACCATTCTTCGTATAAAACAAATTCAATCTGATTTTCAACACATTAAAATTAAGTGAAAAGAAAAGCCGTCTGAAACTCATTCGTTTCAGACGGCCTTTTAAATCAATGCTTAAGCCTTACCGTCGGCTTTCAACAAAATTTCATACAAGCGGTCTTTCAATGCCAATTTTTCTTTTTTCAGCTCTTCAATATCATCCGCGCCAGCAGTAACCGGATTGTTTACCAAGCCAGTGATTTTGTCGTCCAATTCGTTATGCTCGTCAAACAAGCGGGCGAAGTGTGCGTCTTCTTGTTTTAATTTAGAAATCAATTCGCGATATTCTGGGAACATACTGTTTTCCTCTCTTTTTTAAATCAAAGTAAAAATAACACGGTGAAACCTGTGTTGTGTTGTCGATTTCTTGATTACATTATAGCAAAGGCAATATTTTTAGCCAGCTTTTTTGCGGTTGTAATCTGCTTTAAATCAAATATCCACCAAACATCTTCTATCAAGGGATGACCTTTCCTCTAGACGGCGTAAAAACACCGCCTTACAATCAGTAAAACACGCAACCGCAAGGACAAAACCATGAATCACGCCATCAAAACCATGAAAAACCACCGCGTATTCCGTCACTTCAAAACCGGCATCACCATGCCTCAGGAAGACGTGCAAACCATCATCGATTGTGCACGCCAAGCGGCTTCATGGATGAACGGCCAACACTACACCATCATCAACATCACCGATGAAAACTTACGCAGCCAAATCGCCGCCTTGCAACCTGCTAATCCGCAAGTTGCCACCTGCAGCACTTTTCTGATTTTCATCGCTGATTTACACCGCAGCGAATTGTGTTCGCAAGCCTATAACGGCACGTTTACCGCGGCTTCGCATTCCGATAACTTAATTACCGCCGTCACCGATGCTTCTCTGGCGGCACAAAATGCCGTTGTCGCAGCAGAAAGTCTGGGCTACGGCACTTGCTATATCGGCGGCATCCGCATGATTGCGGCGAATATTATCGAATTGTTGAATTTGCCAAAAAACACGTTCCCCCTATTCGGCCTGTGTATCGGCACGCCCGACATTGAAATGCGCGTCAAACCGCGTTTGCCGGAACACACCGTTTACGCTGAAAACCGCTATCCCGACGACCAAACGCTTTCAGACGGCCTCGAAGCCTATGAGCAAACCATGACCGAATTTGGTGAAGCGCGTGAAAAGCTGCCTTACCGCGAAAAATTTGCCCGCTATTACAGCAGCACCGAGCCGAAAAATGAGCCATTGATTTTCCAACAAGGCTGGCTGGGCGGCGGCCAACATGACTAAAATTCGTGCCGTTTTCGGTGCGGGCGGGCAATTTGTATTATTTGCTGACCGCCCTTACTGGATGCTCATCAACGATGCCGA
Source organism: Neisseria sp. N95_16 (assembly GCF_002551535.2). Classification (NCBI taxonomy): domain Bacteria; kingdom Pseudomonadati; phylum Pseudomonadota; class Betaproteobacteria; order Neisseriales; family Neisseriaceae; genus Neisseria; species Neisseria sp. N95_16. The sequence continues at coordinate 11,218 of NZ_PDBT02000038.1, read as the reverse complement.
TTACGACCATGCGCCCCAATTAAGCGGCGAATTCAGCATTCACGATGAAGCCTTTTACCCGATTGACGGCAATGATGTGGCATTTGATTTGCCTGATAACGTGAAAGTTTTCAGCGAGGAAGCCCGCCGCTTGGAAGAAAGACGCTTGCAGATGTTGGCTTTGGAAGATTTGGCCAAAAACCTGAAAGCGGCGCAGGCTGAATATGATTTGGAACAACTCATTGGCAAAATCGATTTTTATTTAAAACAGGAAGATGTGTTTGATCGCTAATGTTCAGACGGCCTCAATAATATTTCGCTATGACTGCCTAAAATTGTTGACAATTCCAGCCAATTTGGTACATTACTCAGCTTATTTATCTGCAACATCATTTCCCCTTTCACAACCATTCCACCACAAAGGATAAGCCCATGTTTTCAAAAAGCGTAACCCTCGCACAATACGACCCAGAATTAGCCGCCGCCATGGATTTGGAAGTGCAGCGCCAACAAGACCACGTTGAGCTGATTGCCTCTGAAAACTACGTCAGCTGCGCCGTTATGGAAGCCCAAGGCTCACAATTGACCAATAAATATGCCGAAGGTTACCCAAGCAAACGTTACTATGGCGGTTGCGAACACGTTGACGTGGCCGAGCAATTGGCCATCGACCGCGTGAAAGAATTGTTTGGCGCGGCTTATGCCAACGTGCAGCCACACTCTGGTTCACAAGCCAACCAAGCGGTTTACGCTTCTGTATTGCAACCGGGCGACACCATTTTGGGCATGAGCTTGGCACACGGCGGTCACTTGACCCACGGTGCCAGTGTGAACATTTCCGGCAAATTATACAATGCCGTAACTTACGGTTTGGATGAAAACGAAGTATTGGATTATACTGAAGTTGAACGCTTGGCTTTGGAACACAAACCAAAAATGATCGTGGCCGGCGCGTCTGCCTACGCTTTGGAAATCGACTGGGCAAAATTCCGCGAAATCGCCGATAAAGCGGGCGCGTATCTGTTTGTCGATATGGCGCACTATGCCGGTTTGGTGGCCGGTGGCGAATACCCGAATCCGGTGCCTTTTGCCGATTTCGTCACCACCACCACCCACAAAACCTTGCGCGGCCCACGCGGCGGTGTGATTTTGTGCCGTAACGAAGACCACGCCAAAGCCTTGAATTCAGCCATCTTCCCAAGCCTGCAAGGTGGCCCTCTGATGCACGTTATCGCTGCCAAAGCCGTGGCATTCAAAGAAGCGCTGCAACCTGAATTCAAACAATACGCCAAACAAGTCAAAGTCAACGCTGCGGCGATGGCAGAAGAATTGGTGAAACGCGGTTTGCGCATCGTTTCCGGCCGCACTGAAAGCCACGTTTTCTTGGTTGACCTGCAACCGATGAAAATCACCGGTAAAGCTGCCGAAGCCGCTTTGGGCAATGCGCACATCACCGTCAACAAAAACGCTATCCCGGACGACCCTGAAAAACCATTCGTGACTTCAGGTATCCGCATCGGTTCTGCTGCGATGACTACCCGTGGTTTCCAAGAAGCCGATGCCCGTGTGCTGGCAAACTTGATTGCCGATGTTTTGGAAAATCCGGAAGACGAAGCGAACTTGGCCAAAGTGCGCGAACAAGTGACCGAATTATGCAATAAATATCCAGTTTATGGTGCGTAATCTTGTCAGACGGCTCACTATTTTTCAGGCCGTCTGAAACCAGTTTGTTGTATTAAAAAAGCCGTCTGAGTGCATTTCAGACGGCTTTTTCTTATTTTGTTCAAATAATGAATATCTTACTGATTCAGACGACCTTATGGTACATGCCGTCTGAAAACTTATAACGAAAACGCATTAAATTAAAACCAACCATTCTTTCCTTTTTTCAGACGGCCTGTATAAAGTAACGCTACCTTCAAATGCCTGCCGTTGCAGACATACGCAGCAAAAAATCAAAATGTGGCGGCCGTTGCCGACAATATTCAGCAACGCACCGCCTCGACAAAGGAACCGTCATGAGTCAAGCCAATCCGTTACCTGCCGAAATTTCGGCGCAATTATCTGCCCTGTCGCCAACCCAACTGGCTTGGCTGTCGGGCTATTGCTGGGCGCAAAGCCAAGGCGCAGCAAGCGGCACTGGTGTGGCACCGGCTGCATTTGCCGCCGAAGCCGCTGCCCCTACTGTCGCCCGCCGTGTTACCGTATTATCTGCTTCGCAAACCGGCAATGCCCGCCGCGTGGCCGAATCCCTGCATCAGAAACTCGAAGCCGCCGGCGTGAGTGCGCGCTTGGTTGGCGCGGCCGACTTCAAGAGCAAAACCTTACCTGAAGAAGACATTTTACTGCTGGTAACGTCTACCCAAGGCGAAGGCGAACCGCCGGAAGAAGCAGTGCCGTTGTATAAATTCGTGTTCGGCAAAAAATCACCTGATTTGAGCAAACTGACCTTTGCCGTATTGGGTTTGGGCGATTCTTCTTACCCTAATTTCTGCCAAGCCGGTAAAGATTTCGACAGCAAATTCGCCGGATTGGGCGGCAGCCGTTTGACTGATTTGGGCGTGTGTGATTTGGATTTCCAAGCCGCTGCCGATGCGTGGGTGGATGCGCTGGTGCCGAAAGTGGCCGAACTCTTTACTCAAGCCTCTGCCGCACCTGCGGAAAATGCAGCCACCGCTTCGGTGGCTGCAAGTGGCGGCGCGGTTTACACAAAAGAACAGCCTTACACCGCCACTTTATCCGTGCGCCAAAAAATTACCGCACGCACTTCCGAAAAAGACGTTGAACACGTCGAAATCGATTTGAGCGGCTCCGGCATTCAATATCAAGCCGGTGACGCGTTGGGCATTTGGCCGTTGAACGCGCCCGATACCGTGCAAAAAATCCTGAATCTTGCCCAATTAAGTGGCTCGGAAACGGTCAAACTCGCCGATGGCAAAGAAACCGACCTTCAGACGGCCTTAACCGAGTTTGCCGACATTACGCAAAATACCCCGGCTTTCTTGCAGCATTATGCCGAATTGACCGACCACGCCGAGTTGCGTGAAATCGTGTCCGACAGCGACAAACTCGATGCCTATCTGGCGATTACGCCGCCTGTGGGGGTGTTGGCGACTTACCCGAAAGCTTTGGACGCGCAAACCCTGTTCGGCCTGTTCCGTCCACAAACCCCACGCCTGTATTCCATCGCTTCGGCGCAGGATGAAGTCGGCGAAGAAGTCCATCTCACCGTCGGTGTGGTGCGTTTCGACCATCACGACCAAACCTACACCGGCGCAGCTTCGGGCTTTATCGGCGAGCGTTTGGAAGAAGGCGGTGAAGTAAAAGTGTTCGTTGAGCCCAACCCACATTTCCGCCTACCTGCCAACGGCGACACACCTATTATCATGATTGGCGCAGGCACCGGTGTGGCCCCGTTCCGCTCGTTTATGCAGCAACGCGAAGCCAACAGTGACGGCGGCAAAAACTGGCTCTTCTTCGGCAACCAACGTTTTTCCGATGATTTCCTGTATCAAATCGAATGGCAGCAATTCCGCAAAAACGGCTTGCTGACCCGCGCCGATTTGGCTTGGAGCCGCCAAGGCAAAGATAAAGTGTATGTGCAGCACAAAATCACGGAAAACGCCGCCGAAGTGTGGGCATGGCTGCAAGAAGGCGCGCATGTGTATGTGTGCGGTGATGCAACCCGCATGGCACGCGATGTCGAAGAAGCTTTGTTGAACGTGATTGCCGAACAAGGCGGATTGAGCCGCGATGATGCGGAAGACTACCTCAACGATTTGCGTGAAGACAAACGCTACCAACGCGATGTGTATTGATTAACTATCTCGATTTTCCTCCACCTTGAAGTAGCTTATGCCGTCTGAAAGATTTCAGACGGCCTTTTTTTTCAGACGGCCTTTACATGTTTGGCGGTAAAAATCCAGTATAATGCCACTTAAACACAGTAATAAGGTAAAATAAATTGGAAGGATTACAACAACTTATACAAATGTTAATCGCATTTGTGAATTGGATATTGAAATTACTCGACTTTTTGTTTTAAACTTAAGCCCAATCATTCATTTATTAAAGCAAATTTTCCATCATGCAAACGCAAATTCGCTCAGTTTCTTATTTCTATTGGTACCACACCGACGTGCGGTACTTTTTTGCGCTTGTCTGAAGCATAGAGAAATAAGCAAACGCGAAACATGCCGCCACGTAAATCGGGCGGCACTTTTGTTTTCAAGCTTTAACGGTTGCCGCCCAAAAAATCAAAAACACCCAAACTTTTTAAGGAGCAACCCATGAAACACGCCACCACCACCTTCACCCAAACCAACCCATTACACCGCTGCCGCATGATTGTCGATGGCAATATCCACCGCAGCGATTTGTGCGACGGCACATTGCCCGATGCTTCGGAAAACCTGATTAGCGAAGCCATGCTGCCGAGTATCCGCACCATCGCCACCTTAATCGCCGCCGAGCGCCATCAGTTCAACCAAGCCAGCCCGGCCGTGTTCACCGAAGAAGCCGATTTCTTTGCCGCCCGCATTTTGGTTTTGGGCGTGCGCCGCTTTCATCTCGACATCACCTTAATCCCGATGCTCAAAACCGCCAACCAACGCGCCCAAGCCTTCGCGTTCAAACATAATTTGCCGTTTACGCCGGCCGATATGCAAATGGCGCTGCACCCCAACCGTCCGGCCAATCTGCTCATCATCGAAACCGAACACGAAATGGAAAGCCAAGGCAATTTAATCGCCAACACTTTAGCCTTTGCCGCCAAATTGCCACGTTTGCCTTTGTAAAAAAACCGCAACCCGACTTGATAAATATTGAATTTCCCCTATATTACGACTCATAATCTGTTTGACGGATTTTGCCGAGTCAATCGGCTTAGACACAACACCATCTTATTATGGAAGCCAAAATGAAAAAAATCATTGCCTTAGCCGTATTATCGACTTTCGCGTTAGCTGCCTGCAAAGACGATACTCAAGCAAAATTGGAACAACAGCAAAAACAAATCGAAGCGCTGCAACAACAATTAAGCCAACAAAATAACCAAGCCACCGCACAAGAAGACAACACTGTTTATCAATTGGCAGAAGATGCCGTTAAAGACACCATTCCTGCCGAAGCCTTGGCCAACAACGGCAACGGCGAGCCTGTTACCGGCACCGACGGCCAACAATATATTTACGACCAATCTACCGGCAGCTGGTTGCTGCAAAGCTTGATTGGTGCCGCTGCCGGTGCGTTTATCGGTAACGCTTTAGCCAACAAATTCACTAAGGCCAATAATCAAAACAGCCCGGTTGCCCAACGCGCGCGCAACAGCTATTACCAAAGTGCCCGTCCGAACGCACGCACCAGCCAGCAACTGAACACCCGTTCTGTTCCGGCGCAAAACCGTGCCGCCACCACACCGAACTACCGCCAAACTCAGGCTGCGCCGTCTAACACCCGTCGTGCTGCCCCAGCTCGCCGTGGTTTTGGCCGCCGCCGTTAATTGAATACAGGCAGGCCGTCTGAAACTTTTCTTTCAGACGGCCTTATTCATTTCTAAAATATATCAAAATAAAAAATCTGATTAATTGAATATATTTTATTGCTATAAAGATAGTAAAAACCATTTATTCCAAAGCACACGCCTTTTCAGTACAATAAGCCATCTGAAATGCCAACCATAAAGGAAACAGCATGAGCAACCATCACAAACTGATTATTTTGGGTTCGGGCCCTGCCGGTTACACCGCCGCCGTTTACGCCGCGCGCGCCAATCTGAATCCGGTGATTATTACCGGTGTCGAGCAAGGCGGCCAATTGATGACCACCACCGAAGTGGACAACTGGCCGGCGGATGCTGAAGGCGTACAAGGCCCTGAATTGATGGCGCGTTTCCAAGCCCACGCCGAACGCTTCGGCACAGAAATGATTTTTGACCAAATCCACACAGTTGATTTGCAAAACCGCCCGTTCACGCTCAAAGGCGACATGGGCGAATACACTTGCAATGCGCTGATTGTCGCTACCGGCGCTTCGGCCAAATACTTGGGCTTGCCGAGCGAAGAAACCTTCGCCGGTAAAGGCGTATCTGCTTGCGCCACTTGCGACGGTTTCTTCTACCGTGAGCAAGATGTGGCCGTGGTCGGCGGAGGCAATACTGCCGTTGAAGAAGCGCTTTACTTGGCCAACATTGCCAAAACCGTTACCCTGATCCACCGCCGCGATACTTTCCGCGCCGAGAAAATCATGGTCGATAAACTGATGAAACGCGTTGAAGAAGGCAAAATCATTCTGAAGCTGAATGCCAACTTAGACGAAGTATTGGGCGATGATATGGGCGTGACCGGCGCACGTTTGAAACACAACGACGGAAGCACTGAAAACATCGATGTTAAAGGCGTATTCATCGCCATCGGCCACAAGCCGAACACTGATATTTTCAAAGGCCAATTGGATATGGATGCCACCGGCTACCTGCAAACCAAAGGCGGCACGGCAGACAATGTCGGTGCGACCAACATCGAAGGCGTGTGGGCAGCAGGCGACGTCAAAGACCACACCTACCGCCAAGCCATCACCAGCGCGGCTTCAGGCTGCCAAGCGGCTTTGGATGCAGAACGTTGGTTAGACAGCCAAAATCTCTAAAGCACCATTCACTGAGGCCGTCTGAACGTTTCAGACGGCCTTTTCTGATGTATTCAAATATAAAATGTTTAGCTTGTGCTTTTGTTGCACCTGACACATGAGCAAAGCAAAATCAGGTTATAATTGACGCCACGCGTGTGCCTATTCATATTAAACCTAGCCATACATAAAAAAATCAACGGCTTGTGCTATCTATCTCAAGCAACATCATCAAGCCCATATTTTTTATGGAAAACACCCAATGAAAAAACTCACTACCCAAAACCTGCACACACAGCTCAGCGAAGCGCTTGAAAGTAAAGAATTTGTGTTGATTCTCAACGCCATCATCGAATTTTTGCGCAGCGGCGGTAGAAGACAAGCATCACAGCGTTTTGATTTAATCATTGCCACGCTGAAAGACAATCCGGATTTGGCGCGCAAATTCAGCCAACGCTTTTATATTTGGCTGGAAAAGGTACACGTTTATCCGGCGCTGATTAAGCTCGGCCTTTTTTCGCGCGACAGTTTTATCCGCGAAATCAGCAGCCGTATTTATGAACGCTTCAGCCCGTCTTTCAAAGATTTCAGTAATTTATTGGAAGTTTTTCTCTATCTTTTCCATACCCAAAACGACGAAAAATGGCTACAAACCCTCAATCTGCGCCAATGGCTGGCCTTATACGAGCTGATTGAAGAACATGCCGATCCGACCTTGCTGCAAATTGTGCAACGCAAGCTGACCGATTCATTGCTGCGCTCAATGGAAATGCTTTCGCTTTGGATTGCTTCCGAAGCCATCGAGCCGGAATTGGTGCGCATTGCACCGCGCCTGCTGCATTCCGATTCGCCTTTTGTCGGCTTGCAACGTGAAATGGCCAAGCTGATTGAGCATTACCGCCTTGAAACCACGCCTTACGATACCGCGCATTTGGAAGTGATGTTCGACCAATGCGTGACACAAGTGGAATATCTCGCCCGTCGTGGCACCGGTGCAGGCTCCGGCTCATCAGTCAAAGTGGCGCACTTATTAGAGCGCCTGCAGCAGACCATAGGCCGTCTGAAACTCTTAACCGACATTCAAACCCAGCCGCAGCAGCGCACACGTTTGACTGTTGTGTTGATGAATTACCTGATTAATGCCGCTGTCGGCCAATACAGCACGCGCGAATTACGCCGCAGCAGTATCCGTATGTTGGCACGCAGCATTACCGAGAATACCAGTAACCACGGCGAACATTACATCACGCGTGACCGCAAAGAATACATGAGCATGCTCTATTCGGCAGCCGGTGGCGGTGTGATTATCGCGCTGATGGCGCTGAATAAAATCCATATTGGCACGCTGGGCTACAGCGAATTTTTCACCTCTGTTTTATCCGGCCTGAATTACGGCATAGGCTTTATGATTATTCATATGCTGCATTTCACCGTCGCCACCAAACAGCCTGCCATGACCGCCGCGCGCTTTGCCGAGAAAGTCGATTTAAACGAACGCGGCCGTGCGGTTGACAATAAATTGGCCAAGCTGTTGATTGACGTATGCCGCTCGCAAAGTGTGGCTGTATTTGGCAATGTGGTGGTGGCGATTTTGTTGGCGGGTATGATTTCGGCAGCTTTTATCAGCAGCAACCAACAGCCTTTATTGAGCGAACAAAGTGTGGCGTATCAATTGAAATCGATTGATATCTTTACCCAGCCAACATTGTGGTATGCCGCGATTGCTGGCGTTTGGCTGTTTTGCTCGGGGATTATCGCCGGCTTTTTTGACAACCGCTCCGACTATCTCGACTTGCGCAACCGCCTAACCGTGAATCCGCTTTTACGCAAAATCATGCCTGCTACCTTGCGCAAGCACTTTGCCGAATACATGCACAACCATTACGGCTCGCTGATGGGCAATTTCATTTTCGGTATGCTGCTGGGCATGACAGGATTCTTCGGCCATCTCTTCAACCTGCCGCTCGACATCCGCCATGTGGCCTTCTCTTCAGCCAACTTGGGTTATGCGGCAGTAAGCGGCGATATTGGTGCAGCTGCCTTTATCTACGGCATGATTGGTGTGTTGGCCATCGGCACGGTGAACCTGATTGTCAGCTTTGTTTTGGCTTTATATGTTGCCCTACGCTCTCGCGGCACTGAAATCGGCAGCATGTCGAACTTAATCAAAAACGTGTGGACGCAAGTCAAAACCAATCCGCTGCAATTGGTGTATCCGGTGCACATACCAAATAACGGCAATGGTAACGGTAACGGAAAAGACAACAGCGATTCTAAATCACACTAAACCCTTAAAATTTAAAAGCAATTATTCGCAGGATTCTTCAACGTAAGAATCCTGCTTTTTTTGTGTTCAGACGGCCTATTTTGCCAAAGTCATAAATGACTACATTCAATTACAAAATGATTGCGTAATCAAAAAAGCAACGATAATATGCCGATTAGCCATTGCCACAAGCATCAGGCCACATTCCAAAGAACAAAATTCAGGAGAAAATCAGCATGGATCAATTTGTTTACCGCATGGGCAATTTAACGCCTGAAGCCGCCCAACAACTCGGCCAATCCTTCCACACACTCAAACCAAGCCAATACAAAGATGGTGCCTACCGCCTGCGCCGCTATTCCAAATTCGACTATCAGCGCAGCAGCGGCAACATCGAATTACAAGCTGGTGCGCAGTTTGTGCAAAGCTCGGATTTAAACCGCTTTCAAGGCGACATCGCCCGCACTTACGACGACTTAACCGATGAAACCATCCGCAGCGATGGCTTTGCCCATATGATGGCATCGTTTGCCGATTATGCCGATTTGCCGGAAAACGTCGAAATCGAAGTGCATCAAATGCGCATCATTGCCAAATCGGCTGCCGAAGCTGCCGTGGCCACGCCCGAAGGTGTGCATCAAGATGGCTTCGACCGCATCGGCGTGTTCACCGTTGCCCGCCACAATGCCGATGGCGGCGAGCTTTATCTATGGCAAAACCAAAACGATAACGAAACCTTAGCCGCCTGCACACCGCAAGCGGGCGACTTTTGCGTGTTAAATGACAAAGCCATTTGGCACAGTGCTTCGCCCGTTACTGCTATTGAAGAAGATCAAGCCGGCTACTGGGATTTGTTTGTCTTAACCGCCAACCGAACCTAAACACACCATTACAATAAAAAGGCCGTCTGAAAGCACCCCTGCCTTTCAGACGGCCTAATCGACCAAAGAGAACGAATATGAACTACCCTATTGATACCATCAGAAGCCATTTTCCCGCCCTGTCTCAAGCCGATGACAAAGGCCAGATGCCGCTGCTGCTCGACGGCCCCGGCGGCAGCCAAGTACCGACACAAGTATTGCTCGCCATCACCGATTATCTTGGCCGCTACAACAGCAATCTGGGCGGCTACGCCGAGGCCGGTTTGAAAACCCAAGCGGTAAATCAAGCTGCTCGCACCGCAGCCGCCGATTGGCTGGGCTGCAATGCCGATGAAATTGTGTTCGGCTTAAACTCTACCAGCTTGATGTTCAACATCAGCCGCGCGGTAGCGCAAACTTGGCAGGCCGGAGATAATATCATCGTCAGCAGCCTAGACCATTTTTCCCACGTTTCATCATGGCAGCGCGCCGCCGAAGATCGCGGCGTAGAAGTCCGCACCCTGCCGCTCACGGCAGATGGCACCGATTTGGATGCCGACAAACTGGCCAATTTGATTGATGACAAAACCCGCTTGCTGGCATTTTCACTCGCATCCAATGTGCTGGGCACCATTCCCGATGCCGCCAAACTGATTCAAATGGCCAAACAAAAAGGCGTATGGGTCAGCGTGGACGGCGTGCATGCGGCGGTGCACCGTTTGCCCGATGTGAAAGCCCTAGATTGCGATTTTTTCTTTGCTTCTGCCTACAAACTCGGCGGCCCGCACTTAGGCATGATGTACGCCAAAAAAGCGCATTTAACCGATTTGAAACCATACAAAGTTGAGCCCGCTGCCGACATCGCGCCCAACCGTTGGGAGCAAGGCACGCAGTCATTTGAAGCGCAAGCCGGTTTTGTGGCCATGATTGATTACTGGGCAAACTTAGGCGGCAAAGTTTCAGACGGCCGCCGCGAAGCCTTAGCCGAAAGCTACCGCCAAGTCGAAGCCTATGAACAAAGCATCAGCGCGCGCGTGTTGGCGCATATCGCCCAACGCCCCTATATCCGCCTTTATGGCAAAAACAGCGAAAACGACCGCACGCCGACCTTTGCTTTCAATTTAGTCAAAGACGGCCAACTCTGCGATGCCGCCGCGGTCAGCCGCTGGTTGGGCGAAAAAAATATTGCACTTGGTGCAGGCAATTTCTATGCGCTGAATGTGGTACGCCATTTGGATTTGGTCGAACACGGCTTCTTGCGTATCGGTTGCCTGCATTACACCCACACCGATGAAATTGACCGCTTTTTTGCGCTGCTAGACGATTATGCGCGAGAGATTGGCGCTTTATAATACAAAAGGCCGTCTGAAAAAATATTTTTCAGACGGCCTTACATTCGCATTTCAAGTGCAACGCTCAAATGCCATTGGCAAGGGCTGCTGAAAACAGATCACCCGGTGTCTCATAGTCCAATGTCTTTCTCGGTCGGCGG
>NZ_PDBT02000037.1:0-24044 GCF_002551535.2 Neisseria sp. N95_16 | reverse complement strand
CCGCCGACCGAGAAAGACATTGGACTATGAGACACCGGGTGATCTGTTTTCAGCAGCCCTTGCCAATGGCATTTGAGCGTTGCACTTGAAATGCGAATGTAAGGCCGTCTGAAAGATAAACTTTCAGACGGCCTACTTGATTGATTTCATTTACTAAAAAACTTAAGCGCTCAAGCCCACGCGGTTAAACACCACATCAAATTCGCTGGTTTCCAATGATGCACGAATCTCGGCAACTTCTTCATCGGTAAACACCACTTCATCATATTGCGCGACAAATTCTTTAAAATCGCTGATGTCCAACACATTATCCGGCATCATGGTTTGAAAATAGCAATGCTTTGGAAACACCACCACCGAATAAAACATTTTCTGCGACACCGATAATTGATCCGCCAATGCCTGAATATATTGCTGGTTTTTCAACAATGGGTTTTCAAATCTGGCTTGATTCTTATGCAGCTTACGCGTCCACATGCCGCTGCCGTCGTCGCCCCAAATCCGGCCTTGCTGGTTCGGCGTGTTCACCACAAAAATGCCGAAGCGCGACACATACACACAATCAATTTGCTCATGCTCGCCACCACAGCGTACATCCAAATTCGGAAAAGCGTGATAGGTTTTGTCATCCAATAAGCATTTGGCGCGCACATTCACGGCAAAGCGCGCGGTAAAATTTCTCAACCAATGGGTTTTCGCCAAAATGGCCGCCAAGGCCACCGGTAGCGCCCACCATAGATAAACAAACAGGCCGTCTGAAAGATTAAAAAAGGTATTCATTGCATTTTCCACGTAATAATATATTTATTGGCTTGGGCAGCACTTATTCATGCTGCATTTTTTTCCATCATTATAAACCAAATGATATTATTTACAATAGAAGATCACCGCCTATCGGTATTTTTTACCCCTTATCGGTAAGCGCCATCGCCTTAAGGTTTCACCCATGCCGAACTGAGCGCCCAATCCAGTGGGCTGTAATATTTCGGCAATGTGCTCGGAATGCCCAGATTATCGCGATAAACCACGCGATAGCGGTCGCTGAACCAATTGGGCACGACAATATATTGATGGCGCAACACTCTATCTAAAGCGCGGGCAGAGACAGTCAATTCTTCACGGTTGCTGAAATTTTCAAAGCGTTTCAGCAACACATCCACCGCCGGATCACACACGCCCGCCCAATTGCGGCTGCCTTCGGTTTTCGCCGCTTCGCAACTGAAATAATTAAACTGCTCATTACCCGGGCTTTCGCTATTGGCATACACCACAATCGTCATGTCGTAGTCAAACGCGTTCATGCGCTTTTGAAACACCGCCGGATCGGCGATGCGTATGTTCATGCCCACGCCGATTTTGGCCAAATCGCGCTGCCATTTGGCGGTTACGCGCTCATAGGTTTTGCTTGGGCTTAAAAATTCAAACACCAGCGGCCTGCCCTGTTTGTCCACCAGCTTGCCGTTTTGGTAACGGTAGCCCGCTTGCAGCAATAATGCGCGCGCTTTCAAAAGCTGCGGGCGCACGCCGATTTGTGGATTTACCACCGGCGGCTGCGGCACGTTTTGCGTGAACACCGCCTGCGGCAACTGCGTTTTCACCGTGTTCAGCAACGCCAATTCCGCACCGCTGGGTTTGCCTGTCGCCGCCATCGCGCTGTTGGTGAAAAAACTGTTGCTGCGCCGGTATGCGCCGTAAAACAGCTTGGTGTTGGTGTTTTCAAAATCAAAGCTCTCCACCATCGCTTGGCGCACCAAAACATTATCAAACGGCTTGCGGCGCTGATTCATCACAAAGCCCTGCATGCCGGCGGTATTACCGTGTTGCCATTCATGTTTGCTCAAGCCGCGTTTTTTCAGCATGTCGTCGGGGTAGGCGCGCGCCCAGTTGCGGGCGACGTTTTCCTGCACGAAATCATAACGCCCACCTTTGATGCCTTCGATGCGCACGCTATCGTCTTTGAAATATCGAAAGCGCACGGTATCAAAGTTATACCGTCCTTTACGCACCGGCAAATGCTGCGCCCAGTAATTTTTGTCGCGTCGGTATTCGCTCAAGCGGCCGCTGTCGGCGCGGGCAAAGCGGTATGGGCCGGAACCGATGGGCATGGTATTGGCCACAGCCGCCAACCCTTGGGGATAGCTTTTGCGTGAAAACACCGGCAGTTCGCCCAAAATCATGTGCAATTCGGCGTTTTTCTTCTTGAAGCGGAACACCACCGTGCGCGCTTCGGGTGTTTCCACTTTGGCAACATCGCTCCAGTAAAATTTATACATCGGCGCGGCGGCTTTGTCTTGCGTTAAAGTACGGAACGAAGCGGCCACGTCTTTGGCTAAGACCGGCTCACCGTTGTGAAAGCGTGCTTTCGGGTTGAGCTTAAACGTAACCGACAGGCCGTCTGAAGCCAAGCTGACGTCTTCTGCCAGCAAACCATACATGGCAAACGGCTCGTCCAAGCTTTTTTCCATCAGCGTATCCAGCGTCAACGTCGCCACGCCCGCCTCATGGTCGCCCTTGAGCGTAAACGGATTGAGCGTGTCAAACCCACCCTGTACCGGCAGCGTAAACGTGCCACCTTTGGGCGCATTCGGGTTCACATAATCAAAGGCTTTGAAATGCGGCGGATACTTCGGCGGCTGCCCCAAGCCCAAACCGTGGGCGGCAAAGGCTGAAGACGTGGCGAACAAAAGGGAAACAAAAGCGGTGATTTTCATGGCTGATTTAGATTTAGGTATCAGGCCGTCTGAAAAGCAAAATTGTTTTCAGACGGCCTGAATATTATATATCGTCAAAAATTTTCTTTAAGGCCGCAACAGATTTATCCTGATTATCCGTGTGCACACGGAATTCGGCCAAGGTCATGTTCATGGTTTCCACGCAAGGCTGCATGATTTTATCGACGGCGGCGTTGACCTTGTCTTTTTTCACATAAGATGGGCTGTAGACAAAAATCTTAAACAATTCGGCCAAATCGATTTTATCCGCGCTGGTTTTCAACACCCAGCCCTGTTTGCCCGAATACACATAACCATGGCGCGCCAGTTTTTCCAACAGCTCACCCAGTTCGTCGTAGCCCATATTGATGTGGGCGCGCAATTCCTGCACCAGCATGGCTTTGCCTTCCTGCTGCGCCGCGTCGAGCAGCAACAGAATTTTCAACACATCATCAAAGCGGCCGGAAGAATCGAAATTGCGACGAAAAGCATTATCGCGCCAATACGACAGCGAAGACGTCAACACGGCCCCGGCCAACACCATCGACCACAGCAGATTCAACCACACCAAGAAAAACGGAATCGCGGCAAACGCACCATAAATCGATTTATAGCCGTCGAAATTGCTCATGTACCAAGCGAAAATATAGCGCGCAATCTGCAATGCAAACGCCGTCACCACCGCACCGATTAAAGCATGTTTGGCCGGCACAAAACGGTGCGGCACAAAGCGGTAAAGTGCCCACAGCAAGACTGTGCTGAAAAACAAAGACATCAAAAACCTAACCGCTTCGGCTAACACCGGCGAAATGTATTCCAAGCCCAAGCCGTTTACCGCGCCAACAATCAGCGACAAGCTCACTCCCAGCGACAAGGGGCCAAACGTCAGCAATGCCCAATACACCAAAAATTGGCGCACCAACGGTCGCTGCGTGTGCACATTCCAAATACGGTTAAACGCACTGTCGATGGTTTGCACCAACATCAGCGAGGTCACAAACAACATCACGCTACCAATGGCGGTCAATTTGCTGGCTTTGTCTTTGAATTGATTCAAATATTCAAACACCACATCCGCGCCCTGCGGCACAATCATGCGGTTGATGAATTCGACAAACGACGTCGTCCATTGATCAAACACCGGAAAAGCCGACACCACCACCAACATCACCGTCAACACCGGCACCAATGCCAGCAGCGTGGTAAAGGTCAGGCTCGATGCCACTTGCGGCACACGTTCATTATTAAAGCGGTCGAACACAAACTTCAAAAATCCGACCACTTTATTTTCCAACAATCCTTGCCACCATTTTAAAAACGGCATACTCTTTTCCTTAATGTATTGTATGATGATGATTTTTCAGACGGCCTTCCCTTTAGGCCGTCTGAAAAGCAGTTTGATTAAGCCATTGTAACGGAATCACGCCATGAACCCAACTTCCCTTAACATTTTAGTTTTGTTCTACAGCCAAAACGGCAGCACGCTCAATCTCGCCCGCCAAATCGCCCGCGGCATCGAAAGCGTAGCCGGCTGCGAAGCCGTGTTACGCACCGTACCGAAAGTTTCCACCGTGTGCGAAGCGGTAGAAAGCGACATCCCCGACAGCGGCGCACCTTACGCTACTGCCGACGATTTGAAAAACTGCGCCGGCTTGGCATTGGGCAGCCCGACCCGTTTCGGCAACATGGCCGCTGCCATGAAATACTTTATCGACGGCACGATTCCGCAATGGCTGGGCGCAGAATTATCCGGCAAACCGGCCACCGTGTTCACCAGCAGCAGTTCTTTACACGGCGGCCAAGAATCCACCCTGCTGACCATGATGCTGCCACTGCTGCATCACGGCATGGTCATCAGCGGCATTCCCTATAGCGAAAGCACCCTCAGCCATACCCAAAGCGGCGGCACGCCTTACGGCGCATCACATGTGGCCGGACACGACGGCAGTGCGGCATTAAGCGCCGATGAAAACGAATTGGCTTTTGCCCAAGGCAAACGTTTGGCCGAACTGGCGTTGAAATTGGCATAAATCGGTTGACCGCTCACGCAACAATCTTCATGCTTCTGTAATCCGTTCCCTCTCCCTAAGCAAGGGAGAGGGCTAGGGAGAGGGTTTGAGCCACAACACCTTCCCCATACAAAACACAACATCAAGGCCGTCTGAACACCATCACCCAAGCCATATTTTTCAGACGGCCTCACACCTAATCAAATAGAAAGGAAAATCATGACCTTATCCAGCAAACCTGTCATCGAAACCGCCTTGGCGCACCGCTCTATCCGCAAGTTCACCGATGAGCCGATCAGCAGCGAACAACTCACCGCCATTTTAAACGCCGGTCGTGCCGGTTCGACCTCCAACTTTTTCCAAAGCACCCACATCATCCGCGTGACCGATCCCGAAGTGCGCACCCAAATTCGGGACATCGGCCGCGCTTTAAGCAGCATCGACACCTGCGCCGAACTGCTGATTTTCTGTTTCGACTTCGCCAAACACCAATCTTTCGCCCCTGAATCGCAACTCGATTGGACGGAAATGGTGTTAATCGGCGCCGTCGATTGCGGCATCATCGCGCAAAACGTGATGCTGGCGGCCGAATCATTGGGCTTAGGCGGCGTGTATCTCGGCTACATCCGCAACGACATCAACCGCACCACTGAAATCTTGAAGCTGCCGAAACACGTTGTGCCGATGTTCGGCATGGCGCTCGGCCATCCGGCACAAGACCCAATGCTGCGCTCGCGTTTGCCGCTGGAAGCCATGGTTTCCGAAAACCATTACCAGCCGATTGACGAACAAGTGCTGGCCGATTACCGCACTCTCACCCGCGCTTATTACCAAGAACGCAGCAAAATGGACACCGATTGGGTCGAACAAATGACTGAATCGCTCAAAGGCGAAATCCGCCCTGAAATTCTGCCGTTTTTACACAAACAAGGTTTTGCGCAAAAATAAGCGCTGAATCCATACAAAGGCCGTCTGAAACATTTCAGACGGCTTTTTGATTTTCGCCATTAACAATTCTTTACGATATTTTTAAACTAAGTAAATCGGCAAGCACAAATTTGATGTTAAACTCAATGAAAACAAGCGGTTCGAAATCACGATAATCGGAAAAAGAATGACTATCTTTTACAATTATCTACCGCATTATTTATCTCAGCCGAACACAAAGTACGACCATGGAAAACCAACGTCTCTCAACCCTATTGAAACTCATCGCCCAACCCGAGCGTATGAGCATCCTGTTTCTCTTGCTTGAAGGCGATCGCAACGTAACGGAACTTTGCGCCGCCACCGGTCAACACGCTACCACTGTGTCCAACCACTTAGCCAAATTACGCAGCGAAGGCTTGGTCGAATTCACCCGCTACCACCGCGTGCTCGAATACCGCCTGATTTCCGATGAAGCCGCCATGATTTTGCACACGCTCAAAAGCTTAAAACAAGCCGGCCAACAAGCCGCTTGAGTTTAAATCCCACCAAAATCAATGCTAAAATAGCGCGGTTTATCAGCCAACCGCGCTGTTTTTTTCGGCCGACACTTTCAGACGGCCTGTTCTCCCACACACGGAATCCCCATGAAAATCACCACTTGGAACGTCAATTCCCTCAATGTGCGCCTGCCGCAAGTGCAAAACTGGCTGGCCGAACACCAACCCGATGTCTTGGTCTTGCAAGAACTCAAGCTCGACCAAGACAAATACCCTGCCGCCGCGCTGCAAATGATGGGCTGGCACACCGTTTGGAGCGGCCAAAAAACCTACAACGGCGTGGCCATTATCAGCCGTATCGAGCCGCAAGATGTGCACACCGGCCTGCCCAACCTGCCCGACGACCCGCAACGCCGCGTGATTGCCGCCACCATCAACGGCGTGCGCGTGATTAATGTTTACTGCGTTAACGGCGAAGCGCTCGACAGCCCGAAATTTGAATATAAAGAACAATGGTTTGCCGCGCTTACCGAATTTGTGCGTGACGAACTGACCCGCCATGAAAAATTGGTTTTGCTCGGTGATTTCAACATCGCTCCGGCCGATGCCGACTGCTACGACCCGGAAAAATGGCATGAAAAAATCCATTGTTCCAGCATTGAGCGCCAATGGTTTAAAAACCTGCTCGACTTAGGCCTTACCGACAGCCTGCGCCAAATCCACCCCGAAGGCGCGTTTTACACTTGGTTCGACTACCGCGGCGCCATGTTCCAACGCGGTTTGGGCTTGCGCATCGACCACCTGCTGATTTCTCCGGCCTTGTCTGCGGTATTAAAAGATGTGAACGTTGATTTGGTTGCACGCGGCCAAGAGCGTCCGAGCGACCATGCGCCGGTGACGGCTGTGTTTGATTTATAAATGATTGATGATTAACATAAAAGGCCGTCTGAAAATGGTTTTTCAGACGGCCTTTTATTTAAATCAGCCTCAAACAAACTGCTATTATTGTAAAAATTTATAAATATAATAGCCAATTTCTTTCAATGTGAAATCTTCCCACTTTTCATAACCCTTTGAAAAACATATTCAAATACTGATCTCTTTTTTGATTTAATATTAACAAACATCTAATTCCCAAAAATCAGCTTGATTTAAGTCAGAACATATTGTGCTTTTTATACATAAAATCCGCCTTGTCATACCAGATATTGATTTTAAACCGATATTAAGATAGTAAATAACAAGGAGCATAATATGCAGAAAATTCCGGAGCTGGTCTGCCCGGCTGGTAATTTACCTGCTTTGAAAACAGCAATTGATAATGGTGCAGACACCGTTTATATGGGACTCAAAGATGCTACGAATGCCCGAAATTTTCCAGGCTTAAATTTTGATATGAAATCGGCAATGCAAGGGGTTTCCTATGCTCATGAGCGAGGGCGGCAGGTGTTAATGGCCATCAATACCTTTGCCCAAGCCGGACAATCCGAACAGTGGCAAAAAGCTATTGATACTGCAGTGCAACTGGGCGCTGATGCCGTGATTGTCGCCGATCCAGCACTGATGGCTTATGCCACCGACAAATATCCTGATTTACGGCTGCATATGTCTGTGCAGGGTTCCGCAACCAATTACGAAGCCATCAACCTGATGAAAGATTTGTTTAACATCCGCCGAGTCGTTTTGCCCCGTGTTTTGACAATTGATCAGGTAAAACATGTTATCGAACATACCGATGTCGAAATCGAGGTATTCGGTTTTGGCAGCCTGTGTGTGATGGTTGAAGGCCGCTGTATTTTATCCAGCTATGCTACCGGGGAATCACCCAATATGCAGGGAGTATGTTCTCCTGCAAAATCGGTTCGTTGGGAACAAAAACCAGACCGCATGGATGTGCGTTTAAACCATATATTGATTGATCAATTCAATCCGAACGAACCGGCCGGCTACCCGACTTTGTGCAAAGGCCGCTTTGAAGTCAATGATGAAACGTATTACGCATTAGAAGAACCGACCAGTCTGAATGTACTGGAAATGTTGCCGCAATTAATCGATATCGGCGTCAGTGCCGTCAAAATTGAAGGCCGCCAACGCAGTCCGATGTACACGGCACAAGTGACGAAAGCCATGCGGCAAGCTTTGGATGCGGCGGCAGCCGATAAGAAACATTTCCGTATCCAACCTGCTTGGAGCAATGCTTTGGGTAAAGTCTCTGAAGGCAGCCAAACAACTTTAGGGGCATATAGCCGTCCGTGGAAATAGGATAAACCGTATGAGCAAATTAAAATTATCATTAGGCCCTGTATTGTTTTTCTGGCAAAAAGAAACTTTACTGGAGTTTTATACAACCATGCTGGATGCCCCGCTCGATACCATTTATCTTGGAGAAGTCGTGTGTTCGCGCCGACAAAAAATGCGCTTTTCGGACTGGTTCGGCTTGGCAGAAGACTTGGCAGACAGCGGTAAAGAAATTATTTTATCTTCACAGGTTTTACTGGAAAGTGAATCCGATTTAAAACGCTTGCGCAAAATTGCCGGGCAAGGAAAATTTAAAATTGAAGCCAACGATATGGGTGCTGTCAAACTGGCTCGCGAACACGGCATACCGTTTGTAGCCGGTGCCAGCCTCAATATCTATAACGACACTACCCTGACATTATTTAAAAATTTGGGCGCATATCGCTGGTTGGCTCCTGCAGAATTGAGTCGGGAAAAATTGGCTGCGATTACTTCTGCAACAAACGGTATCGAAACCGAAGTATTCGCATGGGGGAAAATGCCGCTGGCCTATTCATCCCGCTGTTTTACTGCCCGCCATTACAATCTGAATAAAGACAGCTGCGAATTCCGCTGCTTGGATTACGATCACGGCATGACCATGAATACCCGTGAAGGCCAGCCTTTTTTAACCATTAATGGGATTCAGACCATGTCTTACGGCTGCCAGAACCTATTGCCGCACCATCAAGACATGGCGGCCATCGGTATAGACATACTGCGTTTGTCGCCGCAAATAACCGGTATGGCAGAGATTGTTCAAATTCATCGTGACGTTACAGACGGCATATTATCTTTAACCGATGCTTTACCCGAATTGAAACATTTATCAACCGGAACGTTGGTCGATGGATATTGGTTTGGCCAGCCTGGAATTGAGGCCGTTAAGGAGAAATATTATGGAGCTGCCTGAAATCATCCTGCCACAATGGTTGGGAAAGTTGGTCGGTAAATTACCCGCCAAACCGCCCCGTTTTATATTGGTCACCGCCTTAAACACCATGTTGGCTAAAGAGCTGCTGCCGGCCGATATGAGCCTTTTTGCCGGAAGGAAGTTTGAAATCGATGTATTGGATGCCGGTGTGAAAATCCGATTTGGTGCCAATGAAGAAAAATTTATTGCAAACGCTTTTGAGGGAGCACCCGATTTACGTTTGGCCGCCAATGGTGTTGATTTTATGCGCATGATTATGCGGGAAGAAGATCCGGATACATTATTTTTTAAACGCAAATTACAGATTGAAGGCGATACAGAGCTGGGATTAATCACCAAAAACCTGCTTGACAGCGTTGATTGGCCGCTTAGTCATTGGTTTCTCAATCGTGATATGCCACAATAAAATCATCTCAATATGTGATTAGTAGTAAACTTTATCAGGCCGTCTGAAAATGATTTTTTCAGACGGCCTACATACATCCATCAACGTACTTTTCACTGAATCAAAAATCCAAGCAGCTAACAGTACTTTAATCCGTCGCCACCACTTCCCCATCATCAAACATCAAAGTCCGTTCCGGCCAACGCAAGGCCGCCAAGCGGAATTGTTGCTGCGAATATTTTTCGGGGAACTTGCGCACACGCCAACTGGCACCGATGGAAAAGTCCACGCAAAACACATTGTTTTTCGCGCCGTGCCAAGCCGTCGGTTGGGTAGGCAGCAATTTGCGCTCGGCGGCAACGGTGTTTGGATTCGGCTGCCAAGTGCGCCAATAATGGCCAATCACCACCGGCACATCTTCCTGATAATCTTCCCACCACGGGCAGCGACTGGTTCCGCGCCAACGCCCACCGGCATAAAACAGTTCCGACACCAATTTTTCCATGCCGCTGGTCAAGGCGCGCAAAGGGTGCGCTTTACCGCGGGCAAAATCATATTGCGCAGTAGCCGGCATGGGCGGCGGCGCTTGGTCGGGATTTTCCGCCAATTCGGCATAATGCTGCTGCTCGTAGCGGTAATCCTCATACCATGAGGCCGTCTTAAGCTGTTGCTTCAATTCTTGGTCAAAACGGCGGTATTGCGTGACCAAATCTTCGCCACGCGCCTGTGCGTCGTCCAAGCGAGGGAACATTTCCGGCAACCACGCAGCATGAATAATGCGGATATCGGCGCGTTCACAAATAATCGGCTGCTTGGCCAGCCATGCGGCGAGCACTTCTTTTTCCGCTTCATTGGCACGCTGCCACGGCGCATAGTTGATTCCGTCTTTTTGT
Organism: Neisseria sp. N95_16; assembly: GCF_002551535.2. NCBI lineage: Bacteria > Pseudomonadati > Pseudomonadota > Betaproteobacteria > Neisseriales > Neisseriaceae > Neisseria > Neisseria sp. N95_16. The sequence goes on along the minus strand of NZ_PDBT02000037.1, from coordinate 13,408 downwards.
GCGCGTGAATCAAAAAACCAGCCCGAGCCGTCTTTGCGGTCGTCCACCAAAATATTCAATTCGTGATTACCCAACGCCACATAGGCCAAGCCCTGCTCTTGCGCGCGTTTCACCCATTTCAACACTGCCGGACTGTCCGGTCCGCGATCGCACAAATCGCCGACAAACACCAGCCTGCGCCCATCTGGATGGCGGCCGTCTGAATCGTAGCCTAAATGGCGCAACAGGTTTTGCAAGGCGGCAAATTCGCCGTGCACATCGCCGACAATATCCAGCGGCGTATCGGGTAGGGTTTGGCGGTATTGGTAGGTCATAAGGGCAACCTTTTATCAACAGTGTGTGACGATTGTAGCGCAGTTTGATGTCTGAATGATAAAAGGCCGTCTGAAACTGAAACATTCAGACGGCCTGTTTTACCCTATTGTGGCAATTTCAAAAAATGCTCGCGGTAATAACGCATTTCTTCGATGCTTTCCAAAATATCGTCCAAAGCCTGATGCGAACCGCGTTTCACCACGCCTTTGGCCACAGCCGGATGCCAGCGTTTGGCCAGCTCTTTCAGAGTGGACACATCTAAATTGCGGTAATGGAAATACGCTTCCAAGCGCGGCATGTATTTCACCATAAAGCGGCGGTCTTGATGAATGGTGTTACCGCACATCGGCGTGGCTTTTTCCGGAATCCATTCAGCCATGAAATCGAGTAATTTCTGCTCGACTTCCGCTTCGGTGTAGCTTGACTCGCGCACCCGTTGGGTCAACCCCGTGCGGCCGTGGGTTGCTGTATTCCATTCGTCCATCGCGTTCAAAACATCATCACTTTGATGCACAGCGTACACTTCAGATTGCGCCAATACATTCAAATCTTGGTCGGTGATAATCATCGCCACTTCGATGATTTTGTCGGTTTCGGGATAGAGGCCGGTCATTTCCATGTCGAGCCAGCAGAGATTGTTTGTGTTTTGGGTCATTTCAGACGGCCTTTTGTATTGAATTGCCGTTATTATAAAAGATTTGATGTAGTTGTAGAAATAAAGACTATTTACAATACCTTCCTTACGGTATTATAAAAAGCAAATAATTGAGAAAAAACAATGTCAGAAAATAATCAAATTACTACCTTTTTAACTTGGTCCGGATGGATTATTGGCGTAGTTTCATTCATCTATGCAGTTTATACAAATATAGCTAATGGGAAAATGCAAAAAGAATTACTGAATAAACAGCAAGCCCAACCATTTGAATTAATAGGAATGTTAGGAGTTTCTGCTCAAGATAAAGTTATTACACCATACGACTTCCAAGAAAAAGTTTCATCTCCTTATCACATTACAAAATTAGATATCGACCATGATGGCAAAGAAGAATTACTAATTCAGTCTACAGATGGCTCTTACAGTTGTAAATTAGAAATATATCAATTTTCTAGAAATAATAATATGTCTTCCTTGGTGCTCTTAGACTCAGTTACAGTAAATACAATGTCTGGGTATATTTTTAATGATATAGATAATGATAGTTTCCTAGAAATCATTACTATAGATAATTCAAAAAAAGCTAATAAACCATATGTAATGGGATTTAGAGATGAAGATTAATTTTAAATTAAAATAAAAATTATTGAGATCTCTAGAATTGAACTTTACTCCCAAGAAGATCATGTTAATTTTTTAAAAAAATTTAATGATTTATAGAGAAGAAAGGCCGTCTGAAAACATATTACTTTCAGACGGCCTTTTACCTACTTACTATCAGAACAAGCCATGAATCACGCCATTTTCGTCGACATCAATCTTCTCCGCCGCCGGCACTTTCGGCAAGCCCGGCATTTTCATCATGTTGCCGCACAGGGCAACAATGAAACCTGCGCCGGCGGATACGGTAATGCCACGCACGCTGACGGTGAAGCCTTCGGGTTTACCCAATAAAGCGGCGTTGTCGCTCAATGAATATTGGGTTTTCGCCATGCACACGGGCATTTTGTCTAAGCCGAGTTTTTCCAGCGAGGCGATTTCGGCGTTGGCTTCGGCGCTGAATTCCACATCGGCCGCGCCGTAGATTTTTTGCGCAATGGTGCGGATTTTGTCTTTAATCGGCAGGTCGGTTTCGTAGGCGAATTGGAAGTTGTTCGGCTGGGTTTCGATGGCGTTAACCACTTTTTGCGCCAAGTCCGCGCCGCCCTCGCCGCCTTTCGCCCATACTTCGGCCAACGATACTTCCACGCCTTGCTTGGCGCATTCGTCTTGAATCAGCTTCAATTCGGCATCGGTGTCGGATACAAAGCGGTTGAGCGCCACCACCACCGGCAGACCAAATACGTTTTTCAGGTTGCTGATGTGTTTCAGCAAGTTTGGTAAACCTTTGGCCAATGCATCTAAATTTTCCTCGCCCAAGTTGGCGCGTTCCACACCGCCGTTGTATTTCAGCGCGCGCACGGTAGCCACCACCACAGCGGCATCAGGTTTTAATTCAGCCAAGCGGCATTTGATGTCGCAGAATTTTTCCGCGCCCAAATCGGCACCGAAACCGGCTTCGGTCACGGCATAATCGCCCAAGTGCTTCGCCAAACGGGTCGCCAACACGGTGTTACAGCCGTGGGCGATGTTGGCAAACGGGCCGCCGTGGACGAATGCTGGTGTGCCGGCAATGGTTTGCACCAAATTCGGTTTGATCGCGTCTTTCAACAAGGCCGCCATTGCGCCGTGGGCTTTCAAATCTTTGGCGTAAACCGGGCTGCCGTCTTTGGCGTAAGCCACCAAAATATTGCCCAAGCGTGTTTTCAAATCGCTGATGTCTTTGGCTAAGCAGAACACGGCCATTACTTCGGAAGCAACGGTAATATCAAAGCCGTCAGGGCGCATCACGCCGTCAACGCTTTTGCCCAAACCATCAATAATGTTGCGCAGTTGGCGGTCGTTCATGTCCACCACACGGCGCCACAGCACGCGTTTTGGGTCGATGTTCAGCTCGTTGCCTTGATAAATATGGTTGTCTAACATGGCCGCCAGCAGATTGTTAGCCGCACCGATGGCGTGGAAATCGCCGGTAAAGTGCAGATTGATGTCTTCCATCGGCAACACTTGCGAATAACCGCCACCGGCCGCACCGCCTTTTACGCCAAACACTGGGCCTAAAGACGGCTCACGCAGCGCAATCACGGTCTGTTTACCGATGTAGTTCAAGGCATCGGCCAAACCGATGGTTACTGTGGTTTTACCCTCGCCTGCTGGGGTTGGGTTGATGGCGGTCACCAAAATCAGACGGCCTTGTTTTTTCGGCAGCGCAAACGCTTCGTCAGGATTGATTTTGGCTTTGTAATGACCATATGGCTCCAGCTTTTCATGGGCAATGCCAAGCTTGGCCGCAATGTCGGCAATCGGCTGCATGGTTGCGGCTTGCGCGATTTCGGCATCGGTTTTGAAACTCATGTTTTCTCCTCCAAGTAGATGGAATTGGGTGTATCATGGCATTATAACGTTTTTGAGAACGAACCGCATTTTTTCAAATTGAGAGACTGTTTTTTGTTTTCAAACGGCCTAATACGGCTTATCAGGCCGTCTGAAAGCTTCTTGTTTTATTTCTATTTAAAATATTTAAAAAAAAGGGATTTCACATGGGTGCTACTTGGTTTTATTGGGCATTGGCTTCAGCATTTTTCGCCGCACTTACCGCCATTTTTGCCAAAGCCGGTTTGCAGGGCATTGATTCGGATTTTGCCACCTTTATCCGCACACTGGTCATCATCGCCGCGCTGGCTTTGTTTCTCACCTACACCGGGAAATGGCAAGGCGTAGAAAGCTTTACCGGCCGCAACTGGACATTCCTGATTCTCTCCGGTCTCGCTACCGGTGCATCATGGCTGGCCTATTTCAAAGCGCTGCAAATGGGCAATGCCTCGCAAGTCGCGCCCGTGGATAAATTCAGCTTGGTCTTGGTCGCGCTGATGGCGGTGGTGTTTTTGGATGAACGCCCGAATATACAAGAATGGATTGGCTTGGCTTTGGTGACGGCGGGTGTGTTGACGTTGGCGATTAAGCGTTGATATTGATTTTCTGAGCCATCAAAATTAAAAATGCCGTCTGAAAAACTTTTGTTTTTCAGACGGCATTTTTTTCATGATTCAAACCTTAATTGCTGGTTTCAACCGGATCGTTGGTAAAGCGTTTCAAACCGCCGCCCAATACTTTGTACAAATCCGCCAGATTTTCCAAGCGGGTCAGCTGGGTGGCCAATACTTGCGTATCGGCACCATAGCTGCTGCGCTCGGCATCAAGCAAATCTAAGGCGCTGGATACACCGTGTTTGTAGCGCAGGTTGACTAGGCGCAGGTAGTCGCCATATGAGCGGCTTTGCTTGATTAAGGCGGTGTAGCGTTGGTCAAGCTGCTGACGTGCTACCAAGGCGTTGGATACGTCTTGGAAGGCAGATTGCACAGCGTTTTCATACGCGGCCACTTGGGCTTGTTGGCGCAATTTGGCGACGTCGAGATTGGCTTTGTTGGTGCCCCAGTTGAAAATCGGAATACTGATTGACGGACCAAACGACCACATGCGGTTCGGGCCTTTAAACAAGCCGTCCAATTCAGTAGAACCAGTGCCCAAAGAACCGGTCAGGCTGATGCGTGGGTAAAACGCTGCACGCGCCGCGCCGATGTTGGCGTTGGCTTGTTTCAGCGCAAATTCCGCTGCACGCACGTCAGGACGGTTCAGCAATACTTCTGAGCTCAAACCGGCCGGCAGGCGGTCAATTTTAAACTGACGGTTCAATGGCAAGCCTTTCGGCAAGTCTTCCGGCAAAGGCTGGTTAATCAATAAAGCCAAAGCGTTACGCGCTTGTTCGCGGGCTTGTACGGCAGAAGCGTAATCCGCTTTGGCCGATTCAATCAAGGCTTCTTGTTGGCGCAAGTCCACAGCGGAAATCACACCGGCTCGATGGCGCAGTTTCGACAAATCGTAAGTCACTTCACGCGTTTTCAACACACGTTGCGCCAAAGCCATGGATTCTTCGGCGTAGCGTTCGTTGAAATAGGCTTTGGCAATGCTGGAAACCAAAGTCAAATGCGTGGCATCGCGGGTGGCGGCGCTGTTGAAATAACCTTGCAAAGCGGCTTCGCTGGTGCTGCGCACACGGCCGAACAAATCGATTTCGTAAGAAGCCACGCCCAAGCCCACGGTATAGGCTTCACGGACGTATGACGAACCGGTACTGCTCATATCGCGCGCAGTACGTGAACGGGTTGCGCTGCCGCTGCCGTCAATGCTCGGCAACAAATCATTGCGGGCAATCATGTATTGTTTGCGGTAGATTTCGGCATTCAATACAGCTTGGCGCAAATCGGTGTTGCGTTCCAATGCGATTTCGATTAAACGGTGCAGGCGCGGGTCGGCAAAATAATCCTGCCAGCCCAATGAAGCGGCCTGAATGCCCGGTTCGGCAGTATCGTGTTTGAAGGTGTCGGCCACGGCCACAGTCGGCTGCTCGTATTTTGGCATCAGCGAACAGGCTGACAGCAGCACCGCAGCAGCCACTGCGCTCAACACAGGTTTGATGGTTGTATTTTTCATAATAAATCCTTAAGGCCGTCTGAAAAATCAAGTCTTTTTCAGACGGCCTGTTAGCTTCGATTAGTGCTTATCAGCGTCAGATTGCGTGGTTTCGTCGGTCAACATACCCGCAGCGGCGGCTTGTTGAACAGCAATTTCATGCTCGTGTGCGGTTTCTTTAAAGAACTTACGCACCACCACATAAAACAGCGGCACCAAGAACACCGACAGAATCGTACCGATCAACATACCCCAGAACACCGTCGTACCGATGGCACGCTGGCTGGCCGAGCTGGCACCGCTGGCAATATACAGCGGAACCACACCCAAAATAAACGCAAACGAGGTCATCAAAATCGGACGGAAACGCAGGCGGGCAGCTTCCAATGCAGCATCCAACGCGCTCTTGCCTTGAGCTTGCAAGTCTTTGGCAAACTCAATAATCAAAATCGCATTTTTCGCACTCAAACCCATCACGGTCACGAAACCGACTTGGAAGTAAATGTCGTTCAGATAAGCCGGTGGCGCACCGAACAAACCTTCAAACATATTTCGGCCTGTCACACCTACTGCAGCACCGACCAAGCCCAGCGGCATCACCAGAATCACGGCCAACGGAATCGACCAGCTTTCATACAGCGCCGCCAACACCAAGAATACCGCTGCAATCGAGAATGCATACAGAATCAAGGTTTGCGAGCCGCCTTTGGCTTCCTCGCGTGACTGACCGCCCCACTCTAAGCTGTAGCCGCCTTCCATTTCGTCCACCATCTGCTGCACAGCAGCCATGGCTTCACCTGAAGAATAACCGCTTGCCGGTGTGCCGGTCACTTCCATGGCCGGATAGCCGTTGAAGCGCACGCTTTGTTCCATACCGGTTTGCCAAGAAACGGTGGCAATGCTGGAGAATGGAACCGCCACGCCGGAATTGTTTAACACGGTCATGTTCAGAATATCAGCAGGCTGCATACGGGCAGATGCATCAGCTTGCACCATTACGCGTTGCAGACGGCCTTTATTCGGGAAGTCGTTCACATAAGCAGAACCCAAAGCGTTCGACAACATGCTCTGAATATTGGCAAAGCTGATGCCTTGTGCAGCAGCAGACTGACGGTTAATGTCAATTTTCAGTTGCGGTGCATCTTCCAAGCCATTAGAACGAACTGTGCTGGCATCAAAAATCGGGCTTTGACGCATTTTTTGCAGCAGTTCGTTGCGTTTGGCCAATAGTGCGCCATGGCCTGAGCTGTTGCGGTCTTGCAGGTAAATGGTTAAGCCTGAACCGGTACCCAATTCCATAATGGCCGGTGGCACAATGGCCAAACCAAAACCGTCTTTAATCGTGCCCATCATTGCGCCGGTTAATTTACCGGCCACAGCTGCCGCACCACTGCTTGGATCGGTACGTTCCGCCCAATCATTCAGAATAATGAAGCCCATCGCCATGTTTTGACCGGAACCCGAGAAGCTGAAGCCCAATACGGCAACGACATCACGCACTTCAGGCATGGATTTGGCCAATTGGTTGACATGCGCCAAAGTCGCATCGGTACGCTCTTTGGTCGCACCGGCAGGCAATTGCACATTCAACATAATCGTGCCTTGGTCTTCAGTCGGCAAGAACGACGTCGGCAAACGAACAAAGAAGAACACACCTACTGCAGCCAGCAACACATAAATCACCATCATGCGGCCTGCTTTATTCAATACCTTACCCACCACACCGGTATAACGGTGCGTACCGGCATCAAATTTGCGGTTAAACCAGCCGAAGAAACCTTTTTTCTCTTCGTGATGACCTTTCGGAATCGGCTTCAGCATGGTGGCGCATAAAGCCGGTGTCAGCGTTAAGGCCAAGAAAGCTGAGAATGCAATCGCCGAAGCCATTGTGATGGCAAACTGGCGGTAAATATTACCGGTGGCACCACTAAACATTGCCAATGGCACAAATACCGAAATCAATACCGCGGTAATACCGATTACCGCACCGGTAATCTGACCCATCGCCTTTTTGGTGGCTTGTTTTGGCGGCAGACCTTCCGTCGCCATAATACGCTCGACGTTTTCCACCACCACAATCGCATCATCGACCACAATACCGATGACCAATACCATCGCAAACATGGTCAATACGTTAATCGACATGCCCATATAGGAAATAAAGGCAAACGCACCCAACAGCGAAATCGGCACCACAATGGTCGGAATCAGCGTATAGCGGATGTTTTGCAGGAACAAATACATCACCAAGAACACCAGCACAATCGCTTCAAGCAGGGTATGCACCACTTTTTCAATCGATAATTCAACGAAAGTCGAAGTATCGTAAGGTGCTTGCCAGCTCATGCCTTCCGGGAAGAAGCGTTGCAATGTTTCCATGCGCTCTTTTACGGCTGTAGCGGTCGCCATGGCATTACCACTGTTTGACAGCATCACCGCCATACCGGTAGTGGGCGTACCGTTCAGACGGGTTGAAGTCGAGTAATCCTGCATACCCAAAGTCACTTTAGCCACATCTTTCAGATAAACGTTGGCACCGGTGGTATCGGAACGCAAAATAATATTACCGAATTCTTCAGCCGTGCTTAACTGGCCTTGGGCAGTCACGGTTGCGGCCATGGTTTGACCTTGTGCAGCAGGCAATGCGCCAATCGAACCGGCAGAAATTTGAATATTCTGCGCTTGCAATGCGCTGGAAATATCGGCAAACGACAAGTTATAGTTTTGCAATTTGGCCGGATCCACCCAAATACGCATTGCACGTTGCGCACCGAACAAACGCACTTGGCCGACACCGTCGATACGTTGCAATTCAGGCACGATGTTGCGCTGCGCATAGTCGTTCATCTCTTCGGCAGACTGCACTTCAGACGACAGCATCACCACCATCAGGAAGTTGGATTGTGCTTTCGATACCGTTACACCGTATTGCTGTACAGTAGAAGGCAACGAAGACAAGACTTCCGACAATTTGTTTTGCACGTCAACCTGTGCCAAATCTTCATTGGTTTCCGGTGTGAAGGTCAGGCTTACTGTACCCCTGCCGCTTGAGTCGGCAGAAGTCGTCATGTAATCCAGCCCTTCGACGCCATACATATTACGTTCGATGACGGCCAATACGCTGTCTTCCATTACCTGAGCCGAGGCACCCGGGTAGGTGGCGGTCATGGAAATGGTCGGCGCGGCTACGGAAGGATATTGCGAAATCGGCAGATTTTGAATGCCGAGAATACCCGCTGCGATGATAAAAATCGCAATTACCCATGCAAAAATGGGGCGGTCAATAAAAAACTTAGACATTTAGTGCATCCTTACTTCTTGGCTTCAGAAGCAGCAGCGGTTTCTTCCGCTTGCGCTGCCGGTGCGGGTGCAGAAGCGGCTTGTGGCGCTGAAGCCTCAGCTTGTGAAGCCTGCTGCGCTTGACCGGCTTCGGCAGGCGGTGTCCATTCTTTCGGCGTTACTTTTTTCGCACCGGTCATACCGGCAATCATGGTGCCGTCGACAATCACTTTGTCGCCTTCTTTCAAGCCTTCGGTAATGATCCAATATGCACCCTGCTGTTGCGCTACAGTCACCACGCGCGGCTCCATACCGCCTTGGGCATTCACAATCATTACAGTGTCTTTATCACCACGGGTCACCGCTTGTTGTGGCACCACAAAGGCATTGGCCACATCAGCCTGATTCATCAATACGCGCACATACAGACCCGGCAGCAAGATATTGTCTTCATTCGGAATCGCCGCACGCAAAGTCACTTGACCGGTTGATTCGTTTACGGTCGGGTCGGCAAACAGCAAACGGCCGGTTTGGTTATACATGCTGCCATTTTCAAATTTAATGCCGACTTGGATGCCGCCGTTGACGGTTTGCAATTTACCTTCGGCAATATCTTGGCGCAGCTTCATGATGTCGGTGGCCGATTGGGTCACATTCACATACATCGGATTGGTTTGTTGAATAGTAGCCAATACGGTAGTATCACCCGCATTTACCAGCGTACCTTCGGAAACATTAGACTGACCGATAAAACCTGAAATCGGCGCAGTAATGCGGCTGCGGCGAACATTAATACCGGCTGATTTAATCGATGCTTGCGCAGCTTTCACGTTAGCTTCGGCCGAACGCTTAGCCGTGATGGCTGCGTCGTATTCTTGACGACTGATGGCATCGGCTTCTACCAATGGTTTGTAGCGTGCCAAGTCAGCATTGGCTTTGGCCAAGGCCGCTTCTGCAGTCGCCAATTGCGCGCGTGCGCTTTCCAAGTTGGCTTCGTAAGTGGCGCTGTCGATTTGATACAACGGCTGACCGGCGCGGACATAACTACCCTCTTGGAACAAACGTTTCTCAATAATACCGCCTACCTGCGCGCGTACTTGTGCAGTACGGATAGATTCCAAGCGACCCGGCAATTCCGTGGTCAAAGAAACCGTTTGCGGATACACCGTTACCACGCCCACTTCAGGCGCACGGGCTTCTTGTTGGGCTTGAGCGTTTTGACCGCCTTGCTTCTGCGCGTCATCGCCTTTTCCGCAGGCCGACAAAGCCAAAGCGGTTGCAGCGGCAATTACTGCCACACGCAGCATTTGAGAAGCATGAAGATTCATTACTTTTCCTATCGTCTTGATTGTTTCTGTAAATTTATTACACACAACCTATAAACACTAACTGCCTGCTTACACGTTTGAACCGGTAAGGCTGGCAAGAAAACATCAATTTTTTGACTAAAACATTGATTATATAAGCTGATTACGGGCGTCATTATACATACATTATTGCATATTATGAAATTATTTTTTATAATACACGGAATTTTTTACATAAAGATTTGAACACAAATGAGAAAAACCAAAATCGAGGCATTGAAGACCAAAGAACATTTAATGTTGGCCGCTTTGGAGACGTTTTACAAAAAAGGGGTGGCCCGCACTTCACTCAACGAAATCGCCCAAACCGCCGGTGTGACCCGCGGTGCTTTATATTGGCATTTTAAAAACAAAGAAGATTTGTTCGACGGCTTGTTCCAACGCATTTCAGACGACATTGAAAATTGTTTGGTGCAGGATTTGGAAAGCACCAACAAAGACAGCTGGCTAAATTTCCGCCTGTCCTTGATGAAATTTTTCGAGCGTTTGGAAAACAACAGCCTGCATAATAAGTTTTACAATATTCTGTTTCTCAAATGCGAACACACCGAGCAAAACGAAGCCATCATTTCACTGGTGGCCAAATACCGAACCTTATGGAACCACAAGCTCAATATGGTTTTGGCCGAATGCGTTGAGCAGCACGCTTTAGATGAAAATCTGGATATCGAATTTGCTACGGTGTTCGTCAAATGCAGCATCGATGGCCTGATTCAGCAATGGCTGTCTGCGCCACACAATTTCGAGCTGCACCTTGTCGCCCCGCGCATGCTTGATATCCTTTTAGATAACTTGCAAAACCATCCTTCACTGCGCAAGAAAACAGTTTGATTTTTCCTTTACGCTTCACAACAAAACTCCGTTAAAACACACATCAAAGGCCGTCTGAAAGTTTCAGACGGCCTCTTTTTATCAACTATCTATTTTCACACGCATCCTGCCATATTGTTTTTACCGTATCGCACCAATCGCGGGCAAAGGTTTCCGCCTCATACAGCGGACTGGCCAACACCTGCGCACGCAAGCTTTGGCGCAAAGTATCGAGTTCGGCCCAATGCGCCGAATCCGCCCAGTAAAACGCTTTCATCAAATACTCATCAAGGCGCGAACACACCCAATCCGGCAAACCCGCCGCCGACAAAAGCTGCTGCCCTTGGCGCGACAACATCCCTTCCAAAGCCAAGGTTAACGTCGGCACACCCATCCACAGTGCATCCACCGTGGTCGTGCCGCCCGGAAACGGGAAACTGTCCAACACCACATCCACTTCATGATGCGCGGCAAAATAATCTTCGTAGCCGCTCATGCCGTGAAAATGCAATACGCCGTCTGAAAAACCCAAATCAAGTAATTTTTGCTTGAACGCAACTTGCTCATCACTGCCTTCGGTTAAGCGTGCCGTCTGAAAACGCCAATGCGCGCTTGGGTATTTTTTCGCTACCGCCGCCCATGTTTTCAACACGTTATCATTCAGCTTGGTCAGATTTTGGAAGCAGCCAAACGTGATGTAGCCGTTGCTCAGGGCGGGCAATTCGTTCACCGCAATATCCCATTCCGGCACACGCATATTCAAGCGTGTGTGCGGCAGGCGGTACACTTTTTCGCGGTAGAGCTTTTCTTCGCCTTCCGGCACACAATACCCATCGGCAATCAGCGCCTGCATGGTCGGCAAACCGGTAGTGGCGAAATAGCCCAACCACGCAGCCTGCACCGGCGCGGCTTGCGCGGCAAACACACCCATGCGGTGGCCGGCGGTGTGGCCGTTTAAATCAATCAAAATATCAATGCCGTCTGAAGCGATTTGCGCCATCACCTGCTCATCCGACCAATCATCAATCTTGTGCCACGCCTGAAAAGTCGGGCGGATGGTTTCGCTCAATGCGTCAAAAATCGGTGAATTGGCATAGGCCGTCCAATCAAACTGCTTGGCCGCTTCGGAACACAACAAACCCTGCGCAAACATGCCCACCGGATGATGGCGCAAATCCGACGACACCAGCCCGATGTGCAGCCTCTCTTTCGGCCGAATTTCATGCACGCGCACATTTTCCGCCTGCGCCGCATACAAATCGCCCAAGCGGAAACTCTCCGCCACGCCCTGCTCTGCCTGCCCCAAAATATACAGGCGATTCAAAGCCAAATCGCTTTGCGCTTCAATGCTGTCCGGTCGCAAGGCCACCGCCCGCGTCAACGCTTCACACGCTTCTTCATATTTCTGCTGAAAATGGCGCATTTTCGCCAAACCGTACCAAGCATCGTAATTCTGTTCGTCCAGCGCCAAAGCTTTCAGGTAACTTGCTTCCGCCGGCGCATAACGTTTCAGACGGCGTCTCGCCCACGCATTGCTCAACCAAATATCTGCACGCTCAGGCTGCTGCGCCAACAAGGCCGTCTGAAACGTATCGGCCTCGGCAAAATTCTGCGCATTAAACGCCAACATCGCCGCGTATTCCAAACCATTCGCATCATTCGGTTTCAACGCCAAAAACGCCTTCACCGCCTGCAAACCCTCCGCATTGCGCCCCGCATCATTGAGCGTCAACACCAAATTCCAATGCGCCTCGGCATGATCCGGCTTCAATTTCAAGGCCTTGCGCAAATATTGCTCCGCCAAATCCCATTTTTTCAGGCGGCGGCAGGCATTGCCCAAATTGTTCAACACCGAATGGCTTTTCTTCGCTTCTGGAATCTTCTGCCACATCGCCACCGCTTCTTCTTCGCGGTTGGTTTGCGCCAAAATCACCCCCGCCATATTCAAAACAGCATCCTGCTGCGGATAAAAGGTCAACAATCCCCGCGCCTTCTCCAAGGCCGTCTGAAAATCCTGCCGCTGATACGCCGCCAAAACTTCATTAAACCCCGCCTTCAAATCCGGCTTGGCCGATTGTTTGATTGATTTATTTTTCATGCTGCCCCGTTGTGATGAATATGCCGAAGCATTATTTTAAAGGAAAAGGCCCTTACATTCGCCTAACAAGTGCAATTTCCAATAACAGAAAAGGCCAGTATGCGGTAGTATACTGCCTTTCCTGACAAGAAAGATTGCAATATGGCCTACACACAACTGACCTCACACCAAAGATACTACATTTCCAGACATTACCGCAACCTACCCCTAAACCAAATCGCACAGAACATCGGTTGTCATCCCGCCACCGTCAGTCGGGAAATCAGACGGCATTCCGTCAACGGAACCTACTGTTACCGAAAAGCACAACAG
>NZ_PDBT02000036.1:0-24627 GCF_002551535.2 Neisseria sp. N95_16 | reverse complement strand
ACGGAGTTTAGGTTTAACCACCGGCATGAAGATTTAGGTAAAATATTAATGAAGATGCTTCGAAATAACCCAATTTAATATTTTTGCTTCCTAAGCCCCTAAAAAAATGCACCGTATTAACGGTGCATTTTTTATATTTAAATCGCAGCAGGATTATTTAATCATGTAATCTACAGCAGCTTTGATTTCGTCGTCGGTCAATGAAGGATTGCCGCCTTTAGCAGGCATCATACCTTTCTTGCCGGTAAAGCCTTCGATTGAGTGTTTGTACAAAGTGTCTTTACCTTGAGCCAAGCGTTCTTTCCAATCGGCAGCATCGCCAACTTTAGGAGCACCGGCTACACCTGAAGCGTGACAGGCCATGCACAAACCGTCGTAAACTGCTTTACCGTCAACACCGGCAGCGGCTGGTGCAGCAGCTTCAGCGGCAGGGGCGGCTTCTGCAGGTGCTGCAGCGGCTTCGCCTTCAGCAGGAGCGGCATCTGAAGCAGCAGCTTCGGCAGGAGTAGCTGCGCCTTCATCAGGGTTAGGGAAAGAACCGCCTGATTTGTTGGCCATAAATACAATCACGCGTTTCAATTCTTGATCGGTCAAGTCAGCCGCGCCACCTTTGGCAGGCATGGCGTTGAAACCGTTAAGCGCGTGGTTGAACAGGGTGTCGAAACCTTGTGCAATGCGTGGCGCCCATTCGGCGTTGTTTTCCAGTTTTGGCGAATTTGGCACGTTGCTGTCAGACGCGTGACATTGGATACAGATTTTATTGAAGATAGCTTCGCCTTGGCGTTCGCCTACCGGAATACCGTCGCCCAACACAATTTGGCCGGTCGGCTGAATACGGGTTTGGGTGGCTGATTCGGTGGTTTGGTCGACATCGCTGAATGACGCGCTGCCGGCCAGCTTGATGAAGAAGAATACGGTCGCGAGCAAAATAACGATACCGCTCACAAGGGTGAACAATGCTGAGCCTTGGGCTTTGCTGTTACTGAGTTGTTTCATTTGGTAGGCCTCGCCGTTAGGTTAGGTTGTGCTATAAGGTTATATTTGGTTTGTTAAACGGAATTAACAATATTTTGCTGGATTATACTGAATTAACAGGTGCTTTCCAATCTATCTGCTCGAAATTCTGCAAAAAACTTTAAAAATAAAAATTTTGCATGAGTTAAGAGTTTGTAATATATAAATATTCTTAAGATTGGATTTTGTTGCCGTGTGTAGCCTTTCATTCACTTGGCACATTAATTTTGCCAAACACCCGAATTTAAGCTAATCTTACGTTTTTCTGTACCCGTAGCTCAGTTGGAAGAGCATCAGTTTCCGAAGCTGAAGGTCGCTGGTTCGATCCCAGTCGGGTGCGCCAAAAAGCTTATTATGTAAGAGGCCGTCTGAAAAGAGAAGTTTTTTCAGACGGCCTTTTGATTTACTTCAAATTATCGTCTTATTTCAAGACTTCGGCAAAGGCGTCGGCCACATATTCGACGTTGCTCGGATTCAATCCCGCCACGCACATGCGGCCGGAAACCAAGAGATACACGCCGAATTCTTCGCGCAAACGGATTACCTGTGCTTCGGTCAAGCCGGTGTAGCTGAACATGCCGCGCTGCTTGATGAAGTAGCTGAAATCTTTATCCGGAATTTTCGCGCTCAATACTTCATATAAACGCTGACGCATGGCACGGATGCGGTCGCGCATGCCATACACTTCGCTTTGCCACAGCGCAAACGATTCCGGCGTGTTCATTACATCAGCGGCGATATAGGCACCGTGGGCGGCAGGGCTGGAATAAATGCGGCGCACGGTGAATTTCAGTTGGCCGAACACCAGTTCTGCTTCTTCCTGCGTCGGGCAAACCACGCTCAGGCCGCCAACGCGTTCGCCGTAAAGTGATAAGTTTTTCGAAAACGAGTTGCTCACAAATAGCGGCAAGCCCATGTCGGCGGCTTTGCGGATGGCGTAGGCATCGCTGTCCAAATCTTCGCCGAAGCCTTGATAGGCAATGTCCATAAACGCAATCAAACCGCGCGCCTGAATCACCTCCAACACTTTATCCCATTGCGCTTCGGTCATGTCCACGCCGGTCGGGTTTTGGCAGCACGGATGCAGAATCAGCACGCTGTTTGGTGGCAGCGTTTCAAAAAACGCCACCATTTCATCGAATTTTACGCCGATGGTGGCCGGGTCGTAATACGGATAAGTGCCGACTTCAAAGCCAGCGCCTTCAAAAATGCTTTTGTGGTTTTCCCAGGTCGGGTCGCTGACATAGGCTTTGGCATCGGGAAACCAGCGGTGGATAAAATCGGCGCCGATTTTCAATGCGCCCGAGCCGCCCAAGGTTTGGATGGTGGCGATGCGTTTTTCTTTCATGGCAGCATGGCCTTTGCCGAACAACAAATGCTGTACCGCCTCACGATACGCGCCCAAGCCTTCCATCGGCAGGTAAGGGCTGGTGCGCGGTTCGGCCGCACGTTTCACTTCCGCCTGACGCACCGATTGCAACACCGGCATTTTGCCTTCATCGTCAAAATAAATGCCGATGCCTAAATTGACTTTTCCCGGACGGGCATCGTTGTTATACACTTCGACCAAGCTTAGAATCGGGTCGCCGGGGTAGAATTCGACATGCTGGTACATGATGTTTCCTTTGAATCTCTCAAAAATAGGGCGGATAAGTTTTGATGAATGGGATTTTGGCATAAACCAAGATTGTTGACAATTCTATTATCGGGCCATCTGAATATTTAACGCTTTCAGACGGCCTGTTATAATGTCGCGTTTATGTGTAGCCGTTTGAGAGAAGGAAAGATTTATGACGCAAACCATCTGGCAGGCAGGGCGTTTTAAGATTGATTTGGTCGCGCCGAAAATCATGGGGATTGTGAACCTCACGCCGGATTCGTTTTCAGACGGCGGCACTTATTCGCAAAATGTTCAGACGGCCTTACGGCACGCCGAGCAGTTGTTGAAAGACGGGGCGGATATTCTCGATATCGGCGGCGAATCTGCACGGCCGGGTTCGGATTCTGTGTCGCCCGAAGAAGAATGGCAACGCGTGCAGCCGGTGTTGGCGGAAATCGGCAAATGGAATGTGCCGGTGAGCTTGGACACGCGCCGCGCTGTGGTTATGCAGCAGGCATTAGCGCAAGGCGGTGTGGACATCATCAATGACGTGGCTGCGTTGACCGATGAAGGCGCGGTGGACGTGTTGGTGCGTTATCCCGACATCGGTATTTGCCTGATGCACATGCAGGGTTTGCCGAAAAACATGCAGGATAATCCGCAGTATCAAGATGTGGTCGGCGAAGTGGCGCGTTATTTAAATGAACGCGTGGCGGTGTGTGCCCAAGCCGGTATTGCTGCCGAACGCATCACGCTTGATCCGGGTTTTGGCTTCGGCAAAACGCTGCAACACAATATCGCTTTGATGCGCCATTTGCCCGAATTGATGCAGGCCACCGGTTTGCCGATGTTGATTGGCGTGTCGCGCAAAAGTATGATTGGTGGGTTGACCGGTGAAAACACGCCGTCTGAACGCGTTCACGGCAGCGTGGCAGCAGCATTAGCATCCGTGGCGCGCGGTGCGCAGATTATCCGCGTACATGATGTAAAGGCCACTTCGGATGCGCTGAAAGTGTGGCAGGTGTTGGGCGTTTAAGCGATGGATACATACCTTGATGCCGTCTGAAATACAAGTGTAATGAAACTATACCTTTCAGACGGCATCTAATCGCGTTAGGCAGATTTCGCCTGTTGCCCGGGCAATCTCTTTTATAATTTTTCCAATTTCAAACGAACGGAGCAATCTCCATGGCAAAAAAATATTTCGGTACCGACGGTGTGCGCGGTGAAGTGGGTCAATTTCCGATTACCCCTGAATTTGTGTTGAAACTGGGCTATGCCGCCGGTCAGGTGCTGGTGCAGCATGATGCCGAGCAAAAACCGACCGTGTTAATCGGCAAAGACACACGCATTTCCGGCTATATGCTGGAAGCCGCGCTGATTGCCGGTTTCACCGCAGCCGGTGTCAACGTGATTCAAACCGGCCCGCTGCCGACCCCAGGCGTGGCTTATCTGACCCGTGCTTTGCGTTTGTCGGCCGGTGTGATGATTTCTGCATCGCACAATGTTTATTCCGACAACGGTATCAAATTCTTTGCCGAAGGCGGCGTGAAGCTTTCTGATGAAATTGAGTTGGAGATCGAAGCTAAAATCGATCAGGAAATGAAAACCCTGCCATCTGACAAACTCGGCCGTGCGTGTCGTATTAACGGCGCTGACGACCGCTACATCGAATTTTGTAAATCCACTTTCCCGGCCAACTTAGATTTGCGCGGTTTGAAATTGGTGGTTGATACCGCCAATGGTGCGGGCTACGATGTGGCGCCGAAAGTGTTCCACGAGTTGGGTGCCAAAGTGATTTCCATTGGTGCTGAGCCAAATGGTTACAACATCAACGAAAAATGCGGCGCTACCCATACCAAAACCCTGCAAGCGGCTGTGTTACAAAATGAAGCCGACTACGGCCTCGCTTTGGATGGTGACGGCGACCGCCTGATGATGGTCGATAAAAACGGCAAAGTGTACGATGGCGACAGCCTGATTTACGTTATCGCCAAAGCCCGTGCGCGCGAAGGCATCGAAATCGGCGGCGTGGTTGGCACCGCGATGACCAACATGGCGATGGAAATTGCCTTGAAAGAGCAGGGCGTGAACTTCTGCCGTGCTAAAGTCGGCGACCGTTATGTGTTGGAACAATTACACCAACGCGGCTGGTTGATCGGCGGCGAAGCCAGCGGCCATATTTTGTGCATGGACAAACACAACACCGGCGACGGCCTGATTTCAGCCTTGCAGGTATTGGCGGCATTGCGCATTTTGGGTCAGGACTTGGCCACTGTGTGCGCCGATTGGCAGCCATTCCCGCAAACCATGATTAACGTGCGCATCCAAAAAGGCCAAAACTGGCAGGAAGCGTCTAAAGACGTATTGGCTGAAGTGGAAAAAGAGCTGGAAGGTAAAGGCCGTGTGGTGTTACGCGCTTCCGGTACCGAGCCTGTGGTGCGTGTGATGGTGGAAGCCAAACAAGCCGACTGGGCGCAAAAAGGTGCCGAGCGCATCGCTGCAGCGATTCAGGGTGCGAAAAAATAATTCCATTGTAATCAATGGCGAAAGGCGGCTGAATCGAGCCGCCTTTTTTGTTGCGTTCGGTTAATTTAATGAATATTTGATGAAATCGGCTTGTTATGCTTTCAGACGGCCTTATCTATTGGTAGAATAGCAATATTCAACCGACGGTTATACCGCATTCAAATATCAGGCCGTCTGAAACGGTCTGCCAGAATAACTACTTCACTGATGAGAACCACCTGCCGATGTTTGCGTTTTTGGAAGCCTTTTTCGTTGAATACGGTTATGCCGCAGTCTTTTTAGTGCTGCTGGCATGCGGTTTTGGTGTGCCTATTCCTGAAGACGTAACCTTAGTTACCGGCGGCGTGATTTCCGGTTTGGGCTATACCAACGTGCACATCATGGTTGTGGTGGGTATGTTGGGCGTATTGGTGGGCGATGGTTGTATGTTTGCCGCCGGCCGCATTTGGGGACACAAAATCCTGCAATTCAAACCCATCGCCCGCGTGATGACACCGAAGCGCTATGCGCAAGTGCAGGAAAAATTCGATAAATACGGCAACTGGGTGTTGTTTGTCGCCCGTTTCTTACCGGGTTTGCGCACGCCGATTTACATCACCGCCGGCATCAGCCGCAAAGTTTCCTACATGCGCTTTTTGATGATGGATGGCTTGGCTGCTTTGATTTCCGTGCCGGTGTGGGTGTATTTGGGCGATTATGGTGCGAACAACATCGACTGGCTGATGGCAAAAGTGCACAGCTTCCAATCCGGTTTGTTTGTGGTGATTGGCATTGGCGCTGCCGTATTGTTATGGTTTTGGTGGCGCAAACGCCAGCGCATCCGTTTCTACCACGAAAAATTGGCAGAATTGCGCCGCAAACGCAAAGCCGCGGCGGCTGCGAAAGCCAATGCCAAGGCCAAAGCCGATATTTAAACCTTTCGGAAACTTTATTCATGAAAAAGCATCTGACGTTCAGATGCTTTTTTTACGGCCATACATCGGCATAATTTGCCACTGAAGGACATGGATTCATCAGCAAAATCGGTTGTGTCCTGATGGTGGATCACGAATAAAGAGAACAATGGGAGTAAGGTAATGAAATGGATATTAACGGCTTTGCTGTTGGGCGCAGTGCTACCCGCGCAAGCATGCAAACCTGATTTGGCGGCAAAATTATTTATCGGCGCCAACGACAAAAACGGCGACGGTGTGTTGACGGCAAGCGAATGGGCGAATGTCGACACGGCCGGTCTAATCTTGGATTTTGAAGCAGGCGATGCCGGCGCATTCAAACAGCTCGACCGCAATCGCAACGGTAAAATCGAAGTCGGCGAATTGATTCACTCCGTGCGCTTTAAAACCAGTCCATGTGAAGGCTGGCCTTGGCAAAAATAAGCAGATTTGAACTGCAATCATAAATATCGTTACAATAGGCCGTCTGAAAGCAGGATAAATCGCTTTCAGACGGCCTGAAACTTTTGCAAAACTTAATTTGAACTAAGAAAACTATGCCCGTCATTCCCGCGTAGGCGGGAATGACGGTTTAAAGATTCCTAAAAATTGACGAATTTTACAAAGGTTTCAGCCTTTATTTTCGAGTGAAACCCATGACACAAAAAATCTTCGTTCTCTACACCGGCGGCACCATCGGCATGCGCAGCAGCAGCGACGGTTTACGCCCTGATACCGATTTAGTCGGCAAAGCCCTGCAACCGTTTTCAGACGGCCTTCAATTTGATTGGCATGTGTGCGATCCTTTAATTGACTCATCAGCGGTGAATTTGAGCCATTGGCGCGACTGGCTGGCATTGCTGGCTGAAAAAATTCCGCAATACGACGGCATACTGATATTGCATGGCACCGACACCATGGCCTACACCGCCAACCTGCTCGCGCTCGCCTTGCAAGGCTTAGACAAGCCGGTAATATTGACCGGCTCGCAATGGCCGTATGACGCACCCGAAAGCGATGCGCCGCTGAACTTGGCCACCGCTGTTGCCGCATTTGAATTGTCTTTACCGCAAGTGCTGATTGCGTTTAACGGCAAAGTGTTTCCTGCTGTCGGCAGCAGCAAAGTCAGCACCGAAACCGCCGCCGGATTCGACAATCCGCATTTTGGCGCGCTTGCACAATGGCAGCAATCGGACTGGCAATGGCTGGCAAGGCCGTCTGAACGCACCCAATCCGTTTCAGACGGCCTCAATATCCTATCGCTCGATACGCAAGCGAAAGTGGTTTGTCAAACCTTGATTCCCGGTTTCAGCGCGCAATATTGTTCAGATGGCCTGTTGCACACCGATGCGCAAGCGGTGGTTTTACAAAGCTTCGGCCACGGCAATGCGCCAAGCGATGCCACGTTTATCCAAGCGGTGCAAAGCTTTACCGAACGCGGCGGCTTGTTACTCAACATCAGCCAAGTCAAACAAGGATGCGCCGCTGCGGTGTACGCCCAAGGCAGCGCGTTGCGGCAAGCTGGTGTGGTGAATGGCGGTAAGTGCAATTTGGAAACCGCCACCGCGCTGTTGACCTTGGCAGTATCCAATCAATGGAACGCCGCAACCCTGCAAAAAACCTTACGCACACTCGGTTTGCTTGAGGCCGTCTGAAACGGCGTCCAATGCAGATATTTTTTCAGACGGCCTAATGATGAATTTTACCGACAGCCATTGCCACCTTGCCGATCCCGCCTTGCGCGACCGTTTGCCCGACGTTTTGGCGCAAGCGGCCGAGCAGGGCGTAACGCGCTTTATCGTGCCTGCCACGCAGCGCAGCGATTGGGCGGACGTGGTGCAATTATTGGCGATGAACACGCCGTCTGAACAGCGTGTGCATATTGCTTTGGGCATTCATCCGTGGTTTGCCGAGAATGCCGAGTCGCAGGATTTTGCCGAACTTGAACGCTTATTGCAGCGCTATCCGCAAGCATGGGTGGGCGAAACCGGCTTGGATTTTCTGGTGAACAGGCCGTCTGAAACGCAAAAGCAGCAACAAATCGAAGCATTCTGCCGCCAGCTTGAATTGGCGCAAAAATGGCAAAGGCCGGTGATTGTACACAATGTCAAAGCCACCGCTGCGATTGCCGAGGTGGTGAAGCAGACCGGTTTTACCCAAGGCGGCATAGCGCACGCGTTTTCCGGCAGCGTGGAAGAGGCGCAAATTTTGCTGCGTTGTGGCTTTAAAATCGGCATCGGCTCGCTTTTGCTCAATCCCAACGCGAAAAAAGTGCGGCAAGTGGTGGCGAAACTGGCTTGGCAGGATATGGTATTGGAAACCGACAGCCCGTTTATGTTGCACAACCAAACCAACACGCCTGCCAATGTGCGGCGAATTGCGGAAATCGCGGCGCAATTAAGTGGAGTTGATTTAGCAGAAATCGCTTGTAAAACTGAAGAAAATATCTCAAAATTGCTCAAACAAACGGCTAAACCTGCCGACTTAACATAATCATGCTGTTTTACATTGCACCTTTCACGACACGCACGAGGATTTCCCATCATGAACGTTCCGGCCATCATCGCCGGCATTTTGGTGTTGGGCGGTTGCAGCGGATTTGTCAAACCGGATTATCGGATTGATTCGGCTGTGGTCGGCCAGCAGCATGCCATTCAGAATATTCAAGTCACCATCAAAGAGCAAAACAAAGCCCATGTTTACAACCATTGCGTGTGGTTGAGTGCGCAATGTTATGGCGAGCCTTATGAAGAAATGCGACGCGAGTTGCAAAATGCCTTGGGCGATGCATTGGCGCTCAACAGCAAGTTGGTGAAAAAGCCGATGAACCTGACGGTAGATGTGTTGAAATTACAAGTAGAGCCCGGTTTGCGCAGTAAGGCGACGGCGAAAATGAGCTACCGCCTGACCGATATGCAAAGTGGCCGCGATAAATTCACCACCGAAATCGAAAGTGAAGGCAATGCGTTTCAGGTCGGCTTCAGCCACCACGAGAGCTTGGAGCAGAATCAGGCTTTAAACCAAGCCGTGCAAAACAATCTCAGCACTTTTGTACAGCAATTGCAGACACAGCGTATATTATCTTTTTGAATTTACGTTAAAACACTTTATAATAATGCCCATTCATGCCGTCTGAACCCGTGTTTCAGACGGCCTTTGTCTTGGAAAAAATATGAAACCGTCTATTTTAGAAAAATTACAACAACTTAGCGAACGTTTGGAAGAAGTTACCCATCTGCTCGGCCAGCCCGAAGCCACTGATGATATGGACAACTACCGCAAGCTCACGCGCGAACACGCCGAGCTGACGCCGGTGGTAGAAGTGTTCCAAAAATATCAGCAGGCGCAAAGCGATGTGGTGGAGGCGCAGGAAATGTTGGCCGATCCGGATATGAAAGAATTTGCCGCCGAAGAAATCGAAGCGGCCAATGCGCTGATTGAAGAATTGGATGTCGAGCTGCAAAAGCTGCTACTGCCTAAAGATGCCGATGACGACAAAAACATTTTCATCGAAGTGCGCGCCGGTACCGGTGGCGATGAAGCGGCTTTGTTTGCCGGCGATTTATTGCGCATGTACAGCCGCTACGCCGAGCGCAACCGCTGGCAGGTGGAAATCGTGTCGGCCAACGAAAGCGAGTTAGGCGGCTATAAAGAAGTGATTGCCCGTATTGTCGGCTTGGGCGCATACAGCCGTCTGAAATTTGAATCCGGCGGCCACCGTGTGCAGCGTGTTCCTGCCACCGAAAGCCAAGGCCGCATCCACACATCGGCGTGTACCGTTGCTGTGATGCCTGAAGCCGATGAGTTGGAAGACATTGAATTAAACGCCGCTGATTTGCGCATCGATACGTTCCGCGCATCAGGCGCAGGCGGTCAGCACATCAACAAAACCGATTCCGCCGTGCGCATTACCCACTTGCCGACCGGCATGGTGGTTGAATGCCAAGACGGCCGTAGCCAACACGCCAATAAAGCGCAGGCGATGAAAGTGTTGGCGGCGCGTTTGAACGATGCCCAAAAGCGCGAAGCCCAAGCCAAAGAAGCTGCCGAGCGCAAGAGCTTAATCGGCAGCGGCGACCGTAGCGAACGCATCCGCACCTACAACTACCCGCAAGGCCGCGTCACGGACCACCGCATCAACCTGACCTTGCACAAGCTTGATTTCATCATGGATGGCGATTTGGAAGAATTGACCAATGCACTGATTGCCGAGCATCAAGCCGAGTTACTTGCGGCGATGGGCGATTGATGGTGATGAAAGCAACGAAATAAGCATCAAGGCCGTCTGAAAGTGTTACCCTTTCAGACGGCCTTGGTTTATTCATATCATTATAAGCTAAAAATTTTATCTGATTTCAAACAAAGTTAAGTCGATTTAACCTGAAATTCCGTTGTAATCGGTGTAAACCGCTGCGCTGAAGTGCTAAAATGGGCGCGAATTTATCTTTTTTATCCCCACGAAAAGGAACAAACATGTCAAACGTATTGGTTGTACCCGTTTCCGCCCGCATCGACAGCTGGGCGACCACTCAGGCTTTGGCGGCTGCATTGCCGAATGCCCAAGCCCTGCGCGCATTAGATGAAAACGGCTTTGGCGAAAAGCTGTTGGCGCAAGGTAAAAGCGACGACTGGTTGGACGCGCTGGTGGGCAAAATCAGCGAAATGAACGCGGAAAACGTGGTCATTAAAGGCATTCGTCCAAATGCGGATAAAGTATTCTTGGCCACCAAAAACTTTGAATTGGCCTTGTCGTTGGATGCAGCGGTGGTGTTTGCTGTGGGCGCGTGCGACGAAGAAAACGAATTGTGCGAAACCGACGTTGACGACATCGTGCAAAAATTGAATCTGGCTAAGCAATCTTACATCACCGCGCCGGGTGTATTGGCCGGTTTCGTGTTGGACAATGCCGCACCGGGCGTGGGCAAAGCCGCTGCCGAGCAAACCGGTTTGACTTTCTTTGGTTCAACCGAGCAATTGGGCGATGTGAACGAGTTGGCCAACCGCGGCCGCAACCGCTTATCACCATCACAATTCCGCGTGAACATGATGGACACCGCCCATAAAGCCAACAAACGCATCGTGTTGCCGGAAGGTGCCGAGCCGCGTACCGTGCAAGCGGCGGCGATTTGTCATGAAAAAGGCATTGCCCGCTGCGTATTGCTGGCGCCGCGTGCCGAAGTGGAAGCTGTGGCCAAAGAGCGCCACATCAACTTGCCGGATTCTTTGGAAATCATCGATCCTGCCGATTTGATTGAGCAATACGTTGCGCCGATGTGCGAACTGCGTAAGAGCAAAGGTCTGACCGAAGAGCAAGCGCGTGAGCAGCTGCAAGATACCGTGGTGTTGGGCACCATGATGATGGCGCAAAACGATGTGGACGGCTTGGTTTCTGGTGCAGTGCACACCACCGCCAATACCATCCGCCCTGCATTGCAATTGATTAAAACCGCACCGGGCGCGAGCTTGGTATCGAGCATTTTCTTCATGTTGCTGCCAAACCAAGTTTTGGTGTACGGCGACTGCGCGGTCAATCCGAACCCAACGCCTGAACAATTGGCCGACATCGCCATTCAGTCTGCCGATTCAGCCAAAGCCTTCGGTATCGAGCCGAAAGTAGCGATGATTTCTTACTCAACCGGCACTTCCGGCGCCGGCCCTGACGTAGAAGCCGTGGCACAAGCCACCCAAATTGCGCAACAAAAACGCCCTGATTTGGCGATTGACGGCCCATTGCAATACGATGCCGCTACCGTACCAAGCGTGGCCAAATCTAAAGCACCAAACAGCGCGGTTGCCGGTCAGGCGACTGTGTTGGTGTTCCCAGATTTGAACACTGGCAACTGTACTTACAAAGCGGTTCAACGCAATGCTAACGTATTGAGCGTGGGCCCAATGCTGCAAGGTTTGCGCAAGCCGGTAAACGACTTGTCGCGCGGCGCATTGGTGGACGACATCGTGTACACCATCGCGCTGACTGCCATCCAAGCAGCGCAAATGGAAGCCTAATCGCTTGAAATTGCGATAAACTTTATCAAGGCCGTCTGAAAAGTTTCAGACGGCTTTTTGTTTGGCATAGTTTGTTTTAAACGACTATATCCACATATATGCGGCGCAATCTATCCCAATCCCCGACCGCATTTTCTGTGTAATCCTTGTGGATAAATCAGATGATGGTTTGAAAACAAAAGAGAAAATTACGCTGCTTAAATAATAAGCAATAAGTTATCCCAAAAAAACTGAAGCCATGTTTTCAGACGGCCTATTGGGTTATAATCCGAGCCTAATCCCTACACAGAGCCAAAAAAGAATGAGCGCTTACCAACAGCAGTTAAACGACAAAATCCGCTATTTAACAGAATTATTCCAAGGGTTCGATTTTCCCGAAATCCAAGTATTTGAATCGCCGGAACAACATTACCGTATGCGTGCAGAATTCCGCGTGTGGCACGAAGGCGACGAGATTTTTTACGCCATGTTCGAGCGCGGACAAAAGGCCAGCGGCGCGAGCTTGGTGCGTTGCGACCAATTTGCTGCCGCCGATACCGCCATCAACGCCTTAATGCCGCGCCTGATTGCGGCAGTCAACGAACAGCCGATTTTGAAAAACCGTTGGTACGCAGTCGAATTTTTGGCCACGCTCAGCGGCGAAATGTTGGTCACCATGATTTACCACAAAAAGCTCGATGCCGAATGGGAGGCTGCCGCGCGCGCCTTGCAAGAGCAATTGGGCGTGTGGATTATCGGCCGCAGCCGTGGGCAAAAGCTGGTGTTGACCCAAGATTTCGTCACCGAAACCTTGCGTGTCGGCAATCAAGATTTCCATTACCGCCAAATCGAAGGCAGCTTCACCCAGCCCAATGCGCGCGTGTGTGAAAAAATGCTGGCATGGGCGTGTGAATCCGCAGAAGGTCTGGGCGGCGATATGCTCGAGCTTTATTGCGGCAACGGCAATTTCACCCTGCCTTTAGCCAAGCAGTTCCAACGCGTATTGGCGACCGAAGTCTCGAAAACATCGGTCAACGCCTCGCTGTGGAACATCGAAGCCAACCAAAGTCACAACGTCAAAATCGCCCGATTGTCGGCCGAAGAATTTACCGAAGCCTACACCCAAAACCGCGAATTCCGCCGCCTGCAAGAGCAGGGCGTGGTGCTGGCCGATTATCGGTTTTCCACCATCTTCGTCGATCCGCCCCGCGCCGGTATTGATGACGAAACATTGAAACTCGTAGCGCAATTTGACAACGTGATTTACATTTCCTGCAATCCCGAAACCTTGCGCAGCAATCTCGAGAAGCTCACGCAAACCCACAGCATCGAACGTGCGGCATTGTTCGACCAATTCCCATTTACGCACCATATTGAAAGCGGTGTGTTGTTGAAATGGAAAACACAACGCATGGCTTAAGGTAAGTTGCTAAAACCACAGGATATACATCAAAAGGCCGTCTGAAATCTTTCAGACGGCCTTTAAACTTAAATAAATTAATTACTTAACACATCAACACCCTTAGGCGGGGTGAATTTGAATGCGTTGCGCGACAGATTAGGTTTGGTGTTCAAGCCACTGAAGTTAATCGTGGTTTGGTTGCCGAAGCTGTCTTTCAATTGCATGGCAGCCAAGGTGTCGCCTTTGAAGCCGATGCGGATGTATTGATAGCCGGCGTTGTTTTTCTTGGGTGTGGCCAAAACGTAATCAATGCCATTGGCTGAACCGTCTTCTTTCAGCGTGTAGCTGCTGTCAAGAGCGGTTTTGTTGGACAAAATCGCGGCAGGGCTGTCGCCGATGGCTTGGTTTTGTGATGATTTGGTCACTTGGGCTAAATCGACATCGTAAAGCCAGATGGTTTTGCCATCGCCGACGATGGTTTGTTTGTAAGGCTTGGTGTATTCCCATTTAAACAGACCCGGGCGCAGGATTTGGAATGTGCCGTGGGTGGTTTGGGTTTTCTTTTTGCTTTTGACGGTTTGGCTGAAGTTGCCGCTGATGCCGTCTGAATCGCTGTTGAATTTTTTCAGGGCATCTACTGCACCTGCTTGAGCCAAGCCGATGGCTGCGCTCATGCTGACAGCTGCAATCCATTTCAAAAGGGTTTGTTGTTTCATACTGCGTTTCCTTCGTTTAGGGGAAGATGGCTTAAGTATAGGCGTAATTTCGCGGCTTACAAGGGGCGGTATGCGCATTTAATTTTTGTAAAGGTGTGAATTTGAGTTTAGGGAGTTGAATCTTGGTTGTTTTTATGTGGTTAAGCGGATATTTTTTCACATTTTTTTAATTCCGGAATGGTAGGAAAAGCGGCATTTACGTTGTGCTTTACACAACAATGCATGAAGATTGGTATAAAGACTAGGCCGTCTGAAAAAGGGTGTCACGTTATAATAGGAGCTTCCATCGTTTTGAGAAACATCATGCCTTACAGCCCTTATGCTTTGCTTGAGCGTGCTTTGCTATCCAGTGATCCCGATGAGAAAAGCGCGTTGACCAATCAATTGTTTGCCGAAATCCAACATGCCGAGTTAATTGATGACGGCACGCATCCGCCGTTGGACTTTCGTTTTGCCGGTCGGCCGCAAAAGCCGGATTTGGTGCCTGCTTCGGCGGTAAAGCCGCGCAAGATGACCACGCCGGAAGGGTATGGTGCGCTGTTGCACGCGATTGCGCATATTGAATTTAATGCCATCAATCTGGCTTTAGACGCGGCTTATCGTTTCCGTCTGCTGCCGACGCAGTTTACCCGCGATTGGATACAGGTGGCGAAAGAAGAAGTTTACCATTTCAACCTGATGCGTGATCGTTTGCGCCATTATGGTTTTGATTATGGCGATTTTGAGGCGCACAATCATTTGTGGGACATGGCTTATAAAACCGCTTATGATCCCTTACTGCGCATGGCCTTGGTGCCGCGCGTGTTGGAAGCGCGTGGTTTGGACGTGACACCGGGGATTCGTGCCAAAGTAGAGCAGCGCGGCGATGCGGAAACCTGTGCGGTGTTGGACATCATTCACCGCGACGAAGTCGGCCATGTGCAATTTGGTAATCATTGGTATCAGTATTTATGCCGCGAACGCGGTTTGGAACCGATTGCTTTATTCCGCCAATTGATTGCGCGTTACGATATGTTTATTTTCCGTGGTTATGTGAATATCGAAGCGCGGGAAAAGGCAGGTTTTAGCGCATTTGAACTGGCGATGCTGGAAGATTTTGAGGAAAGCTTGAAAGCAGGAAAGGCCGTCTGAAAAGTAAGTGTGCCATTTGTAAAACGGTTGCCGATATGCGCAGGGCGAACATCATTAAAATCTGTTAAAATATGCCGTCTGAAGTTTACATCTGTTCAGACGGCCTTTTTTTATAAGGAAGATTCATGACCCAAGCCGTATTATTCGACTTAGACGGCACACTTGCCGACACCGCGCTGGATTTGGGCGGTGCATTGAATTTTGTATTACGCGCCAATGGTTTGGCCGAGAAAACGATGGATGAAATCCGCCCGTTCGCCAGTCATGGCGCTAATGGTTTGCTGAAAATGGGCGCGGGTATTACGCCCGAGCATCCCGAGCATCCGCAATGGCGGCAGGCTTTTCTTGACCGCTATGATGAATGCTATGCCGATGAAACCATGTTGTTTGAAGGGGTAAACGATTTACTGCGCGAACTCGATCAACGCGGCTTGGCATGGGGCATCATCACCAATAAGCCGGCGCAGTTTACCGATAAATTGGTGCCTAAGCTTGGTTTTGCCGTGCCGCCTGCGGTGGTGGTAAGCGGCGATACTTGCGGCGTGGCCAAGCCGAATGTGAAACCGATGTTGCACGCGTGCGAGCAAATCGACGTGAAGCCCGAAGATTGCGTGTATTTGGGCGATGCCGAACGCGATATGCAGGCAGCCAAAAATGCCGGTATGAAAGCGGTGTTGGTTAATTGGGGCTATATCGCCGAAACCGACGACACAGAAGCGTGGTTGCAAGACGCGCGTATTGATAGGCCGATGGATTTATTGGCCATTTTGTAAAACAAACCAATGCCGTCTGAAACATTCAGACGGCCTTTAGCATAAATTAAACCATACAAAACAAAGTATCTAAAATGGATGTTATTTTAATCATAGGGTTGATTGTATTACTGATTGTGGCTTTGGCCGTGATATTGAGTTGGGCGGAACGACGTAAAAAAGCCAAGCTTGAGGCCGAAAAGCAGCTCGAGCAGGAAAATGCGTTGTCGCGTCAGGCGGCGAAAGAAAAAATGCAGGTGGCGGTGGTGGCCAATCACGGCGATGAACCATTGGAAACAGACCAAGCCGATATTTCCGACAACGATTTAAATAAAATCAAAGCGGCTTACGCCAAATTTGAAAAAGACGTGTTGGCATGGGAAACCAAGCTGCAAGTGAAATCGGAATTTTCTGGCGATGAAGAAGCATTAATCCGCAAAGAGCAGCTCAAATACCGCATGTATTTTGAAGAAGCATTTTATGAAAAACACGGCAATTCAATCACTTCTCAAGAATGGCGCCAATGGACAGATGCTTTTAGCGAATTGCTCGAACGCCATGCCCGCCTGATTGCAGAAGAAGAATTGCCAAGCGAAGATGATGAAGAGGAAGACGAAACAGTAGAATCTGTTGAAACCGAAACATTTAATAAAACGCCGTCTGAAACACCATCACAACAGATGCCGTCTGAAAATCATCAAGCGGCTGAAGTAGAAGAAGTGGCATCCAATCAAGCAGCATTGGCCGAAGCCGAAACTTTGCCAGCTGCCGACCAAGACGTGGTTGAAGTTGAAACCGTTGCATCAACAACGCCACAAGCAGCCGTTGCCGCAGCAGAGCGTAATACACCGACCACGCCACTGCGTGCTGCCGTTTTCCCGGCTAGTTTCACTGCTGCCGATGAACCGCGTGCCGAAGTGGATGAAGACGAACTCAAAGGCCGCGAGCGCGAATTGTGGGAATATGCCAACCGCCGCAATTTGTCTAAGCGCGAAGCAGGCGACCGCTATGAACGCTATCTCGGCTATCTTTATGAGCGCGCAGGCTGGCGCGTGGAATATTACGGCTTAACTGAAGGTGTGGCCAATTCTAATCGCGGCATTGATTTGATTTGCGAAAAAGACGGCATCACTCATTTCGTGCAAACCAAATATTGGAGTAATGGCGTGGTGGCCAAAACCAATGTCAATAATGTCATCGACCGCATCGTGAAAAACATGCAGAGCATCATTGATAAACGCGCTATTCGCGGTGATGTACAGGCGGTGTTGGCCGCCAAACCGAAATTATCCGAGCAGGTAGCGGCTTATGCGCAAGAGCAGGGCGTGTTGCTGCTGGATGATTTAACGCTGCAGGCGTATCCGCTGGTGAAATGTCATACCGGCAAACGCGGCAGCAAAAAATATTTCCTGCCTTATTTAGCGGATAAAAATCCGGCCAAATACGAAGAAATTCGCCAAGGCGCATGGGAGCCGTATGATTTGGTGCGAATGGATATGGCCAATGGTGATGTGTATGTCCACACCATCGAAGAAGCCGAAAACTTGGGCTATAAATACAGCAACCGCGCTTAAATTTCAAAAAAGCACACTGATTTGAAGTGTGCTTTTTTTGTGGCAAAAAGATTGCAGCAAAAAGGTTGCAGTTTGTCGGCATAAAGTGAAATCCGGTTTTCAGACGGCCTGAAAAGTCGTAAAATTTTAAAGGTTACTGTTTCACATTATCATTTTTTATGGCGGGTTAAACTTGAATCAAAGTTGGGCAGAAATGCGCCGTCACTTTATCCAAACGATCCGCGATCTTCAAATCAAAGCGAGCAAACACATGTTTTTTGATACCATTCAAGCCGCGCCTGCTGACCCGATTTTGGGCTTGGGCGAAGCGTTTAAAGCCGAAACCCGTCCTGAAAAAGTCAATCTCGGCATCGGCGTCTATAAAAACGCCCAAGGCGAAACCCCGATTGTCAAAGCCGTAAAAGAAGCGGAAAAACGCTTGCTGGACACCGAAACCAGCAAAAACTACCTGACCATCGACGGTGTGGCCGAATACAACGCGCAAACGCAGATTCTGTTGTTTGGCGCCGACCACGAAATCATCGCCAGCCGCCGCGCCAAAACCGCACAAAGCTTGGGCGGCACCGGCGCATTGCGCGTGGCTGCCGAATTGGCCAAACGCCAGTTGGGCGTAAAAAAGGTTTGGATTTCCAATCCGACTTGGCCGAACCACAATGCCATTTTCAAAGCCGTCGGCATTGAAGTGTGCGATTACCGCTATTACAACGCGGCTGAACACAAGCTGGATTGGGACGGCCTGATTGCAGACTTGAGCCAAGCCGAAAAAGGCGATGTGGTGCTGCTGCATGGCTGCTGCCACAACCCGACCGGTATCGACCCAACGCCTGAGCAATGGGATAAACTGGCGCAAATGTCGGCAGAAAAAGGCTGGTTGCCACTGTTCGACTTTGCTTATCAAGGCTTTGGCAACGGTTTGGAAGAAGATGCTTATGGTTTACGCAGCTTCTTGAAATGCAATAAAGAATTGCTGATTGCCAGCTCGTATTCGAAAAACTTCGGCATGTACAACGAGCGCGTGGGTGCGCTCACCGTGGTGGCGGAAAATGAAGACATCGCCAACCGCGTTCACAGCCAAGTTAAAACCATCATCCGCACACTGTATTCGAATCCGGCTTCACACGGCGCCAATACCATCGCGCTGGTGTTGAAAGATGCGGATTTGAAAGCGCAATGGATTGCCGAGCTCGACGAAATGCGCGGCCGCATCAAAGCTATGCGTGAGAAATTTGTTGAATTGTTGAAAGCCAAAGGAGCGACACAAGATTTTGATTTCATCATCGAACAAAACGGCATGTTCTCATTCAGCGGCTTAACACCTGAACAGGTTGACCGCTTGAAAAATGAATTTGCCATCTATATCGTGCGCTCAGGCCGCATCAACGTGGCCGGCATGACCGATGACAATATCGACTACTTGTGCGAAAGCATTGTGAAAGTGCTGTAAGCATTTCTGATATGATCAAGGCCGTCTGAAACGAAAAGTTTCAGACGGCCTTTTGTTTTACGTGTAGATAATCAGCCCTTGTATGCCCCACAAAATCACCGCATAGCGCAATAATTTGCCAATCAATAAAATCACAGCACATTTTAGCCAATTTAATCTTAACCAACCTGCGGCAATTGGCAGCGCATCGCCGATAATTGGCACCCAAGCCAACAACAGCGTCCATGTGCCATAGCGTTCAAACCAGCGCATCACTTTTTCAGACGGCCTTTTTTTATCAGGCAGCAATCGACCCATGCCGTATGAAACCATGCTACCCAAGCCATTAAATAAGCCTGCACAAAGCCATCCACCCCAAGCATGAACAGGAAATTGGTGCGCAAATACGGCAAACGCAGCTTCGGATGTGCCGGGCAAAATGGTGGCGGAAGTGAAAGCGGAAAAAGCCAAGGGAATGTAAGCGTAAAGTAAAGACATGTTGAAATTATTCTGTAGGAATATA
Organism: Neisseria sp. N95_16; assembly: GCF_002551535.2. Lineage (NCBI taxonomy): Bacteria > Pseudomonadati > Pseudomonadota > Betaproteobacteria > Neisseriales > Neisseriaceae > Neisseria > Neisseria sp. N95_16. The sequence continues at coordinate 5,046 of NZ_PDBT02000036.1, read as the reverse complement.
ACGATGAAAGTGGGCTGTAAGCAGTTCAAACAACAATATTATTTGATTTACCACAATTTTATGGCAATTCTGACAAAATTGCAGAAATAATGGTTTGCAAAATAACAAAATATCAGTATGATTTCATCTTAAATTAACGTAAGTTAACTGTATTAATTTAATTTGATTACAATAAGACGAAAGGCACCTCATGTCTGCGCAAACTCATAAAGGCAATACCCCGGCTTTAACGGTATTGGGTTCTCTCTTCTTCATGCTGGGTTTCATCACCTGCATGAATGATATTTTGATTCCTCATTTGAAAGAAATTTTCAACCTGACTTATGTACAGGCGATGTTGATTCAATTTTGTTTCTTCAGCGCGTATGCGATTATGTCGATTCCGATGGGTCATTTTGTTGAAAAATTCGGCTACAAAACCGGTGTGATTGGCGGTTTTGTCGTAGCAGCGGTAGGTTGTTTGCTGTTCTATCCAGCCGCCGGCAGCCACTCTTATGCGGTATTTTTGGGCGCTTTGTTTATTTTGGCCAGCGGTATTGTATTGCTGCAAGTGGCGGGTAACCCTTATGTAACCTTGCTTGCGCCAAAAGGCAAAGAGTCAACCACTCTGACCTTGATTCAGGCGTTTAACTCATTGGCGACCATGATTGCGCCGCCGCTGGGCGCAATGTTGATTTTTGTGGACGCAACTGCTTCTGAAGCCGAACGCATTTCTTCTGTGCAAATCCCTTACTTGGGCTTGGCCGGCTTTATGTTGTTGCTGGCGGTGGCTGTTGCCATGATTAAGTTGCCGGATGCGCGCAAAATCGCTCAAGAAGAAACCGAAGCCAATCACGACGGTAAAACCAGCGTGTGGCAATACAAACACATGGTATTCGGTGCGGCCGGTATTTTTTGCTACGTGGGTGCGGAAGTAGCCATCGGCTCAATGATGATTAACGCTTTGGAAGCCTTGGCCGGCTTGAACCACAGTACTGGCGCAGCATACTTGTCGATTTACTGGGGCGGCGCGATGGTGGGTCGTTTCGTAGGTTCGGCTTTGATGAACAAAATTGCGCCAAACAAATATCTGGCCTTTAATGCAACTGTAGCCATTTCGTTGATTATTATTGCGATTTTGGCAGGTGGTGGTGCTGTAACCATGTGGGCATTGTTGCTGATCGGTTTCTTCAACTCAATTATGTTCCCGACCATCTTCTCTTTGGCAACCAAAGGTTTGGGCAAATTCACCGGCACTGCTTCCGGCGTGATTTGTACCGCGATTGTGGGTGGTGCGATTGTACCGGTGGTACAAGGTTGGGTGGCCGATACTTATGGCCTGTTGCCTTCTTACATCGTATCGGCAATCTGCTATGTGTACATCGTTTTCTTTGCAGTAAAAGGCTACAAAGCCGACGAAGCATAAAACCGGTTTGTTTTGAAAAGGCCGTCTGAAATTCAGACGGTCTTTTTGTTTGCGGGGCAATCATCTCATGATAATATTTTGATGAAAACATGCGACTAAGGTAAAAAATTGTTTGTAAAATGACGTAAACCCGATAAAATGCCAAATGTCTCAAAGATAGGAAACAGAATATGTTCAGCTTTAAATCACTGCTTGACATGCCGCGCTTAGAAGCGGTGGTGGTAGCGGTTTTACTGGTGGCCATGATGGGTTTTACCATTATTTCACTCGGCTGGCTGCCGCATATGTCGATTATCAGCGCGATTATTGTCCTGATTTTGTATGGTTTGTGTCGTGGTTTGAAATACAACGACATGCAAAACGGCATGATTCAGGCCATCAGTCAAGGCATGGGCGCGGTGTATCTGTTTTTCTTTATTGGTTTGATGGTAAGCGCGCTGATGATGAGCGGTGCGATTCCGACGCTGATGTATCACGGCTTCGGCTTGATTTCTCCGACTTATTTTTACTTCTCGGCGTTTGCCTTGTGTTCGGTGGTCGGTGTGGCGGTGGGCAGCAGTTTCACCACCTGCGCCACAGTCGGTGTGGCCTTTATGGGCATTGCCACCGCGTTTGAAGCCAATCTGGCGATGACCGCTGGTGCCATTGTGTCAGGCGCGTTTTTCGGCGATAAAATGTCGCCTTTGTCGGACACCACCGGTATTGCCGCTTCGATTGTCGGCATTGATTTGTTTGAACACATCAGAAACATGATGTACACCACCATTCCGGCCTGGTTGATCAGCGCGGCCTTGATGTTGTGGGTGTTGCCGACGGTAGCGATTGATGATTTGAACAATATTGAAAATTTCCGCAATGCCTTGGAAGCCACAGGCTTGGTGCATTTGGATTCGCTGATTCCGTTTGCTTTGCTGGCGGTATTGGCGATGATGCGCGTGAACGCAGTGGTATCAATGATTTTCTGTACCATTGCCGCTTTGGTGGTCACGTATTTCCACAGCAGCCCTGATTTGCAGCAATTGGGCGCATGGTTCTTCGGCGGCTACAAGCTGGAAGGCGAGCAATTTAAAGACATTACCCGCCTGATTTCACGCGGCGGCTTGGAAAGTATGTTCTTCACGCAGACCATCGTGATTTTGGGCATGAGCTTGGGCGGTTTGCTGTTTGCCTTGGGCGTGATTCCGGCTTTGCTCGACATTATCCGTAATTTCCTGACCAACATCAGCCGCGCCACCTTCAGCGTGGCAGCCACATCTTTGGGCGTGAATATTTTGATTGGCGAGCAATACTTGAGTATTCTGCTTGCCGGTGAAACTTTCAAGCCGGTTTATGACAAACTCGGCCTGCACCAGCGCAATCTGTCGCGCACGCTGGAAGATGCGGGCACGGTCATCAATCCTTTGGTGCCTTGGAGCGTGTGCGGCGTATTTATTAGCCAAACCTTGAATGTGCCGGTGTGGGAATACTTGCCGTTTGCCTTCTTCTGCTATTTGAGCCTGATTTTGACGCTGGTTTTTGGTTGGACAGGTTTGACCCTGACTAAAAAATAATATTGACAACAAAGGCCGTCTGAAAATAAAACAAGTATTTTCAGACGGCCTTTTGATTGAAAAGAACCCACAATGCAACCCAGTTTAGATGTCATTATTCCTTGTTACAACGCCGCTGCAACCTTAGAGACGGCGGTCAAAAGCGCATTAAGGCAAGCCGAAGTGCAAAATGTATGGCTGGTCGATGATGCGTCTACCGACAATACGCGCGATGTGATGGCGGCTTTGGCTGCGCAATATCCACAAGTGCGCACCGAATATTTGGCGCAAAACGGTGGGGCAGCGAAGGCGCGCAACTGGGGTGCGCTGCAAAGCCAAGCCGATTTGATTGCGTTTTTGGATGCTGATGACGAATATGAGCTGCAGGTGCTGACCGCTGCCTACATAGCCTTGGCACAATTTTCCTATCTCGGTATGGTGCGTTTGAAATGCAGCCCGATTGGCTTTCCGGCGCATTATCTGCAACATGCCGATTTTGCCCAAGCATGGCAGCGGCTTGAAATGACCGTAGGCGGCAATATAGTGTGTCGCCGCAGCATTTTTCTGGCAGCCGGTGGTTTTCCGCAAGATGCCTTGTTTCGTCAGTTTGGTGGCGAAGATGTCGCACTTGGCATTGCTTTTACCCGCAGCAGCGTGGTGGGCACTTTGTTCGGCAAGCATGATGCTGCGGTGCGCCATATTTACCGCTCGGGCATTCATGCGGAAAGATTGCTGGATTCGGCGCTTTACGGTAAAAGCATCGATGGTTTAACCGAAGCACACCGCCAACAAGCGGAAGCGGTGACCGACAGTATTTGCCGCCGTCTGGCTGAAGTTAAGGCGCACGGTGCATTCGAACAAAGCGGCATCATGGCGCTCACCACAACGTATCAAAATCAATAATAAAAGGCCGTCTGAAAAATATTTTTTCAAACGGCCTTGTACTATTCTACCCAACCTTGTAAATTCTTTTTCGCCAATTCGGCCAGCGCATTCACCCATGCCGGACTATCGTTTAAGCACGGAATAAACTGATATTGTTTGCCACCGGCTTCGTGAAATTGTTCGCGTCCCATCAGGGCGATTTCTTCCATGGTTTCCAAACAATCGGCCAAGAAGCCCGGGCAGAACACATCTAATTTGGTCACGCCTTGTTTGGGCAATTCATTAAACAAATCCTGCGTGCTCGGCCCCACCCATTTAGCCTTGCCGAATTGGCTTTGGAACGAAACGATGTATTCGTTTTCACTCAAGCCCAAGGCTTCAGCCAGCAGTTTGGCGGTGTGGTGGCATTCTTTCGGGTAAGGGTCGCCATCATCATGATTTTTCTGTGGAATGCCGTGGAAACTCAGCATCAGTTTCTCGCCGCGGCCATGTTCCGCCCAATAAGCTTGGATATGCTGTTTCATTGCTTCGATGTAGCCGGCATCATCATAAAAACGCGATACGGTGCGCACGCTCATTTGGTTGCGCTGTTGCAGCAACTCGGCAAGCACCTTATCCAAGGCCGCGCCGGTGCTCGAAGCAGCATATTGTGGATACAGCGGAATCACCAACACATTGCCCACGCCTTGATTTTTTAATTCTTGCAACACTTCCGGCACACCCGGATTACCGTAAGTCATGGCATGGCGCACGATGACATTGGGCAGCGCCGCCGCCAATGCCTTGGTTTGACGTTCGGTATAAACTGCTAAAGGTGAGCCTTCTTTAAACCAGATTTTTTCATAACCATGCGCGCTTTTTTTCGGGCGCAAAGTCAACACCAAACAGCGCAAAATTGGTTGCCAAATCAGTTTCGGCAATTCCACCACACGCTGGTCAGACAAAAAATCCTTCAAATACGGGCGCACGGCTTGCGCGGTCGGCGCATCGGGTGTGCCTAAATTCATCAAGACCACGGCGGTTTTGTTTTGCTGCTCGTAAGAAAGGGTAGGTTCGGTTAAAAAATGCGGCATGGCTGGCTTTCGCGAAAAAAGGAAGTGAGAAATTATAGCAATAAAAAGGCCCTTACATTCGCATTTCAAGTGCAACGCTCAAATGCCATTGGCAAGGGCTGCTGAAAACAGATCACCCGGTGTCTCATAGTCCAATGTCTTTCTCGGTCGGCGG
>NZ_PDBT02000035.1:0-25596 GCF_002551535.2 Neisseria sp. N95_16 | reverse complement strand
CCGCCGACCGAGAAAGACATTGGACTATGAGACACCGGGTGATCTGTTTTCAGCAGCCCTTGCCAATGGCATTTGAGCGTTGCACTTGAAATGCGAATGTAAGGGCCTTTGTTATAATTTGGGATAATTATTTTATGCTATCAAATGAATGTAGCAATACTGTCGGCTTAACGCTTTTTCTTCGCCGGTTTGGCTTTATCTGCCGCCGCCAAACGCATGGCAACGAATTCGACCATCAGGTCTTTTTTGTTCCAGAAAAAATCTTTCATTTTTTCCAACGAATAAATTTTGCGCACCATCATCGGCAAACCTTCGTGGATAATCGCGGCCACTTCGCCGTTGGTGGTTTGGTTGTCCATCGCGGTTTTCAAGTCGGTTTGCTTTGCCGCCAAATAGTCATTCAGGCGTTTTTTCACGCCGCTGTTGATTTCAAATTGTTTCATGCTTTATTTTTCCGTAATTGTGGGGTGATTATCTTAATCTGCATAATCACATGGTATATTTTCTTCATTTTATTTTAGCAAAATCTGTCATACATCTCCATCATACCGCAGCGAATCGCGGCCAAATTGTGCACTGCATTCTATAAAATTGTCGGAAATACGGGTTTGATGCGAAAAACAGCGCGGATTTTGGCGGCATGTGTGGATTTAAGGCTACAATAACGTTTATCTGATTAGGAGGCCGTCTGAAAATGTATTTATGGTTAAAACTGGCGCATATTTTCTTCATTATTTCTTGGTTTGCCGGGCTGTTTTACCTGCCGCGCATTTATGTGAATTTGGCGCAGGTCAATCCGCAAACCGAAGCCGCCGAATACGCGCGACTGCTCGGCATGGCGCAGCGGCTGTATAAATTTATGTCTCCTTTGGGGCTGTTGGCCGTGATTTGCGGCTTGGTGATTCCGTTTATCAACGGCTGGTGGTCTATGGGCTGGGTGCATGGCAAGGCCACTTTGGGCATTTTGCTGATTGGCTACCAACACATCTGCCGCGCCCACCTGCGCCGATTCGAGCAGCATGCCTGCCGCCATTCGCATAAGTTTTATCGCGTGTTTAATGAAGTGCCGGTGTTGCTGATGCTTTTGGCGCTGTATTTGGTGGTGTTTAAACCGTTTTGAAAGGCCGTCTGAAAAATGTCTGTTGAAATCGAACGCCGTTTTTTATTGAAAAACGATGATTGGCGCGATATTGCATCGGCGCCGCAAACGCTGCAGCAAGGTTATCTGAGTGTAGAAAAAGAGCGCACCATCCGCGTGCGCATTATTGATGACCAAGCGTGGCTGACGCTGAAAGGCTATATTTCTGATGTGAGCCGCAGCGAATTTGAATATGACATCCCGCTGGCGCACGCGCAAACGATGATGGCAACGATGTGCCCGTTTAAGATGGAAAAACGCCGTTACCGCGTCGAATTTGAAGGTTTTCTCTACGAAATCGACGAATATTTTGGCGACAACGCACCATTGATTGTGGCGGAAATCGAATTGCCGTCTGAAGATGCCGTGTTTGCCCGCCCCGATTGGCTGGGCGAAGAAATCACGTCCGACGGCAAATTCACCAACGCTTATCTGAGCAAACACCCTTACGCCACTTGGGAGCATTAATTGCGCCTGCTGCTTGCTTTATCGCTCATCTGCGCCCTGCCCGCATGGGCTGCCGAACCCACCATCCACCGCCAAGTTTACCCCTTGAGCGCGGCGGATACGGTGCAGATTACGCGCTATTGCCACCCCGAAGCGGCGGGCGTGTATTTGTTTCACCCGCACAACAACGAATACACCGCCAAGCAGGTTGCGCTCGAAGCGGTGCGCCGCTATCCGGTGTGCCTGATTGCGTTGGAACACCGTGGCACGCGCCGCATTTCGTTTCGCAGCGGCGAATCATATGCCGATTTCGACCCCAACCGCATCTATTCGCCGCAAGGCCGCACCGTCACGCTTTCAGACGGCCTTGATGAAGCCGCCGCACATACCGCCGCTGCCTTTGCCGATGCGGTGTTAAGCGCCTTGCAACCGGCCAAATTCATCATCGCCATGCACAACAACACCGATGGCGCCACCAACATCGAAAGCTATGCGCTTGAGCCTTTGGCCGGAACCGATGCACCGGTGTTTATCCACCCGCAACACGACGAAGACGATTATTTTTACGTCAATGACCCACGCGCGTTTGCATTTTTCCAAAGCCGCGGCTTCAATGTGGTGCAGCAAACGGAAGACGTGGCCGATGACGGCTCACTGTCGGTCTATGCGGCCAAACATGGCATTGGCTACATCAATATCGAAGCTGAATACGGCCACGAAGCCGAACAGCACGATATGCTGCAAGCGGCGTGGCAATATTGGCAGAGCCTGCGTTAGGTTTATTCAAACAAATGCCGTCTGAAACTTTCAGACGGCATTTGTTTTATCCTTCAAACGGCCAAAACATCGGGATCAACAATAAAGTCAGCGCCATCAAAATCACATTCAGCGGCAAACCGATTTTCACAAAATCACCGAAGCGGTAGCCGCCTGCGCCGTACACCATGGTATTGGTCTGATAACCGACCGGCGTCATCAGGCTGGCACCGGCAGCGAACATCACCGCAATCAGAAACGGCTCCGGACTCACGCCGAGCATTTTGGCCGTGGAAATGGCAATCGGCGCAAACAACACCGCCACGCCGGAATTGCTCATGAATTCGGTTAGCAGCTTGGTCACCAAATACAGTGCGCCCAATGCCAACAAGGGGCCGGAATCTTTCACCAAGCCGACAGTGTGATCGACCACATATTGCGCCGCGCCGGTTTCAGTCATGGCCAAGCCCAAAGGCAGCAAACCGGCCAACAGAATAATAATCCGCCAGTTAATCGCTTTATAGGCAGCTTCGGCACTCAAGCAGCCTGCAGCCACCATCGCCACCGCACCCATCATCGAAGTCATGCTGATGTGCGCCCATTCCAAGGCGGCCACAATCACCACCGCCAGCATCACCACAATGGAAAACGGCGCGCGCCAACTGTTCGGCATCGGTTTTTCACCTTCGGCCAACACGATAAAAGCCGAGTCGCGGCGGAAATCGTCGATGTCTTTGCGCGGCACCAGCAACAATAAAATATCGCCGACTTTGAATTTCAGACGGCCTAATTGTTTGCGCACAATGTTACCGCGCCGCTGCACGCCGATTACCTGCACGCTGCGACTCCAACCATCGTCTTGCAGCGTATCCAGCCGCTCTTGCGCCCAATCGGAACCGGGCGCAATCATGGCTTCAACCACCACCAAATCCTGCTCTTCCTGATGGCTGTTGTCCTGATTGTCGTGCAGCTCCAAACCAAATTGCTGCTGCAAGCCGAGCAGGTTTTCCGGTTCGGCGCGAATCAGCAACACATCGTCCACATGCACCATCTGATGCGCGGGCAGCGATAATTTTTCACCACGGCGGATTAAAGCCAGCGGAAAGGCATGAAATTCTTTGCGCATGGCCGAATCGCTGATGGTTTGGCCGATGAGCAGCGAATCTTGTTTCACTTGGAACTCAGCCACATAATGACCATTGGAACGGCTGTCGTTTTCCTGCATGCCGGTATCAGGCAGGAAGCGGTACACCAGCAATAAATACACGCAACCGGCGGCTAAAAGCAGCAAGCCGAACAGGGTAAAATCAAACACGCCAAAATCGGCCGCGCCCTGCTGCTCGGCAATGCCGTTGACCAGCAGGTTGCTTGATGTGCCAATCAGCGTGGTCAAACCGGCCATCTGCGCCACCAACGACAAAGGAAGCAAGGCTTTTGACGGCGCCATGCCGATTTTGTAGGCCGATGCCAGCACAATCGGGATAAACACCGCCACCACGGCGGTATTGCTGATGAACATCGACATCACCGTCGCCGAAACAAACATCACCAGCAAAAACATCAACGGCGATTTCACCCGCCCAAGCATTTGGCCTATGCGGTTGAGCGCACCGCTGTGTTGCAGGCCGGCGGCGAGAATAAACATCGCCGCCACGGTGATGGTTGATGAATTGCTAAAGCCGCTCAAGGCATCTTTGCCATCGATTAAGCCTGTTGCCGCCAGCGACACAATCAGCAATATCGCCACCGCGTCCATGCGCACTTTTTCAGTGGCAAACAGCACAATCGCCACCGCGGTAATGAATAAAGTTAAACCGATTTCTAATGTCATTGTTTTTCCTTACACTCGGTTTTTATAGTTGTTTGAAATAAAAATCATACAGCGTTGCCAGCGCCCTATGCTATTTGGGAATAAATGAGAATGATTCCCTTAGTTGAATTTTGCTATCTTACACAATTCTGTGTCACGAAAATGTAAAATTTTCATCAAAAAATATGGTGAAATCTTTGCAAAACCGTAGATTTAAGTACAACTCAACGTTGTAACATCACACAATGAAGAAATGCGCCAAAGACAGTGATGTTGCCAAGGTCTTGGGCTTGATGAAAAAAAAACAGGCCGTCTGAAACCTTTCAGACGGCCTGTGGATCATCAAACCAAGTTTATTGCGCACCCACCACCACAACATGCAAATCGCTGAATTTCAGCCGACGCTGCCAGGCATCTTTGATTTGCGCGGTGGTGAGCTGTTCCACCGCTTTCGGGTAGTCTTGCAAATAGCTGCTTTCCAGATTATGTACACCAATCAGGCTTAAGTATTTCAGCAGCTTGGCATTGGAATCAAAGCGCAGCGAGAAGCTGCCGATGATGTTGGCTTTGGCCTGTTTCAACTCGGCTTCGGTCGGCCCTTCGGCTATGAATTGCTCCACCACCGCCTGCACATCGGCCAAAGAAGCGCGGGTGTTTTTCTTTTGTGTCGAATAACCAATGCTGAACACGCCTGCTTCGGTTAGCGGCATCAGGCTGCTGTACACACCGTAGGTATAGCCTTTTTGGTCGCGCAGGCGGTTCATCAAGCGGCTGTCGAAACCACCGCCGCCCAACACATAATTGCCTGCCACCAAAGCGTAATAATCGGGGTCGTGGCGTTTAATCAGCGGCATGCCCAAAATGATTTGCGCCTGCTCGCCGGCAAACGGAATGTCGCGGCGCTGGGCAGTTTGTGCTTGCACCGGCGCAATCTCGCTGCCTGCTTGGCTGGTGTTCGGCAAGCCTTTTAATGCGGTTTGCACCATTTTTTCGGCTTGGCGGCGGTTGACATCGCCAACAATCGCCACCACGGCGTTGTCTTTACCGTAATGGGTGCGGTGGAACGCGCGGATGTCGTCAAGCGTGACGGCTTTCAGGCTGTCCACCGTCACATACGCATCGCTGCCGTAAGGATGGTTCGGATACGCAAGCTTGGTAAACGCGCGCTCGGCGGTAAAATCGGGCGTGGTTTCCTGCTGCTGCAAGGCAGTAACCGCTTGCTTTTGGCGGCGAGCAAATACGGCCGGATCGAAGCGCGGCGCGGTTAAGGATTCGTTGATTAAGGCCAAAGTTTGGTTCAGGTTTTTGGCTTGACTCAAACTGCGGAAACCGATGGTGGCAGTTTCATGGCCGCTGCCACTGCCGATATTAGCGGCGATGTCGTTGGCTTTTTCGTTGAAGGCTTCTTCGTCCAGCGTTTTCGTGCCATCGGTCAGCAGCGCGGCGGTAAATTCGGCCACTTGGCTTTTGCCCGACGGATTGAACACGCCGCCTGCGCCTTTGAAGCTGATTTCCATATCAACAATCGGATTTTCTCTGCGCTCGACCAGCAGAATCTGCGTGCCTTCCGGTGTCGTCCAGCGCTGAATGTCGGCAGCGGCTTGGGCGGTCAGCGGCAGGGCGGCCAGCGCGAGCAGTAAAGTTTTAGAATACATGGTTAGCCTTTCGGTTGAGGCCGTCTGAATGTTTCAGACGGCCTGTGGATTATTTCGCTGCTGTTTGCGGTTTGACAACGACCACGCTGGAGCGTTTGTCGGTCAACAATTTGGCAGCAGCCTGCACGTCGGCGGCAGTCACTTTTTGCAGGCGGCGGCGGATTTCGGCTTCATCGCTGTAACGGAAACCGCGTGTTTCCAAGCGCCCCATCAAAGATGCTTGCGAGGTCATGGAATCGCGCGCGTAGATTTCGCTGCTCATCATGCGGGTTTTGACACGTTTGAGTTCGTCCTTGCCCACGCCGTTATCGGCGATGTCTTGGATTTCAGCACGCATGGCGGCCAGCAAATCTTGTTCGCTCACGCCGTTGCTCGGCATGGCCACCACGTTAAACAGCGGCATTTCGCGGCTCAAAATATCGTAGTTCACGCCCACGCTCAAAGCGGTTTGCTTGCCGCGCACGAGATTTTTATCCAAGCGGCTGGACGAATTGCCCGACAAAATATCGCTCAACACATCCAGCGCGTAAGGCAGCGTGTCGCTGATGTTCTGCAAGGCAGGTACGCGGTAAGACAAAGCCACCAAAGGCTGGCGGGTCACGGCGGAAGTGGTCTCAGCAAACACCGGCTCGCGCTCAAAAGCTTCGCTCAAATCGTTGCGCGGCGGCAGGGTTTTGGCGGGAATGCTGCCGAATAATTGTGCGGCCGTCTGAATGGTTTGCTTGGCATCGACATCGCCGACAATCACCAAAGTGGCATTATTGGGCGCGTAAAACTGACGGTACCAATCGCGCAAATCGTCGGCTTTAAGCGTGTGCAAATCGTCCATGTAACCAATCACGCTGGCGCGCATCGACGGCTTGGTGAAACTATTAAGAAAAACGTGTTCCCACATTTTGCCGGCGGCGGTGTCTTCGGTGCGCTGGCGGCGTTCTTCCCGAATCACACTCATTTCATTGATAAAGTCTTTGTCGCTGAAATTCAGGTTCTGCATGCGGTCGGCTTCGAGTTTCAACACTTCCGGCAGGTTGGCGGCGGAAATGTTCTCGTAATACACGGTTTCGCTGCGGTTGGTGTAGGCGTTGAGTTCACCGCCCAAAGCCGAAATGCGGCGGTTGAATTCGCCCGCAGGCACCGACGGCGTGCCTTTAAACATCATATGCTCCAGCGCATGGCTCAGGCCGCTTTTTCCCGGTTTTTCATCGACGCTGCCGACCTTATACCAAAGCTGCGACACCGCCACCGGCGCGCGCTTGTCTTCTTTGACAATCACTTTCAACCCATTAGGCAGGGTTTGCGACAACGTTTGCGCCCACACAGGCACGGCAATGGCCAGCACGGCCAGCCAGACGGTTTTGCGTAACATGGTTTTCCTCATCGTTGCAATTGATGGAATGATAAACATTTCTATCAAAATGATAAAGCGCGTTTGCACGGTTTCACAGTAGCGTGTTCAGACGGCCCAAGCCCTTTACCCGATTTCCGTGATGGCGGATAATAGCCCTGATTTCATCCGCTTTTTTCCATTCATATAAAGGAAACATCATGGCATTTTTGAAACTGACCGACCAAAACGTCAACGGCAAAACCGTTCTGATCCGCGCCGACATGAACGTCCCGTTTAAAGACGGCCAAATCAGCGACGACACCCGCATCCGCGCCTCGCTCGAATCCATCCGCTACTGCTTGGACAACGGCGCAGCGGTAATCGTGATGACCCATCTCGGCCGCCCGACCGAAGGCGAATTCAAGCCGGAAGACGATGTTGCCCCTGTGGCCGCGCATTTGGGCAAACTCTTGGGCAAAGAAGTCAAGGTGTTGAACGACTGGCGTGACAACGCACCTAAACTGCAAGTCGGTGAAATTGCCATGCTGCAAAACGTGCGCATCAACAAAGGCGAAAAGAAAAACGATTTGGAATTGGGCAAAGCCTACGCCGCTTTGTGTGACGTGTTCGTCAACGACGCATTCGGCACCGCCCACCGCGCCCAAGCCTCAACCGAAGCCGTGGCACAAGCCGCACCGGTGGCCTGCGCAGGCGTATTGATGGCAGGCGAACTCGATGCCTTGGGCAAAGCCTTGAAAGAACCGGCGCGCCCGTTGGTGGCGATTGTGGCCGGCAGCAAAGTATCGACCAAGCTGACCATTTTGGAATCATTGGCCGACAAAGTGGATCAACTGATTGTCGGCGGCGGCATCGCCAACACCTTCCTGCTGGCAGAAGGCAAAGCCATCGGCAAATCATTAGCCGAAGCCGACTTGGTGGAAGAATCGAAAAAAATCTTGGCCAAAATGGCAGCCAAAGGCGGCTCTGTACCGCTGCCGAGTGATGTGGTGACCGCCAAAGAATTTGCCGAAACCGCCGCAGCCGAAACCAAATCGATTGACGATGTGGCCGCAGACGACATGATTTTGGACGTTGGCCCGCAATCGGCGCAAGCTTTGGCCGAAGTGTTGAAAAACGCAGGTACCATCGTGTGGAACGGCCCAGTCGGCGTGTTTGAATTCGACCCATTCGCCGGCGGCACCGAAGCCGTGGCCAAAGCCATTGCCGAGAGCCAAGCCTTCTCGATTGCCGGTGGCGGCGACACGTTGGCGGCGATTGCCAAATTCGGCATCACTGACCAAATCAGCTACATTTCCACCGGCGGTGGCGCGTTCTTGGAATTCTTGGAAGGCAAAGAATTGCCTGCCGTCGCAATTTTGGAAAAACGCGGCGCGTAATATCGCTTGATTGTGGATAAGTAAAGGCCGTCTGAAACATATGTTTTCAGACGGCCTTGTATCTTTGTAAGAATCCAGCAAATCGTAGGTCGGATACTTGTATCCGACATTCTTAAAGCTACAGCAAGGCACATAGCAATTTCCAGAGCCTAGCCGGTTTATCGCCGAAATACCATAGGAAGATTTGAAAATCCTAGGCTGCCAAGGTGGCGAACCGATTGTCAGTATGCCGTCTGAAAAGTTTTATCTTTCAGACGGCATTTTTAGAATGTCGGATACAAGTATCCGACCTACACTTGCTGAGATTTATCACAAATCCAATTTCATAATCGATACCGTTTCGCCGTTGTACCAATGTTGCGCGATTTCCTGCCAGCCGAATTTGGCATACACAGCCTGCATATCGGGTGTGTATAAATAGAGGCTTGGCAATTTCATCTCGCGGGCAGCGGTCAAGCAATGTTGCACCAATTGTTTGCCTACGCCTTCGCCGCGATATTCGGGCAACACAAACACATCGCCCAACCAATATTCATAATTGCTGAAAGCTTGAATGTCGTGGCGTTTGAGCGCGGCCGAACCTTTCAGACGGCCTTGTTCATCTACTGCGGCAAAAGCCACAGGCAGCGGCGCATCGTTTAGGCAGGTTTGGTAATACGCATGGATTTTCGCCACATCTGCCCACGGCGCAAAATCGTGCCATTCGGTATGCAAGGCTTGGGCAAGCGGGGCGATGTGTTCGGACAATAAGGGAATAATACGGCAATTCATGGAAATGTCATTGAGATGATACAGCTTTATGATATAACAGATTGAATAAAAAAGGGGAACTGTTTATCAGTTCCCTTTTCTCATGCCTATTGGTTAGCTTTGGTGCCGCCCGGGCCGTAAACCGCGTTCCAAGCCGAATCCAGCTGCTGGCCGGCTTGCTGCAACACCGTTGCTTGTTGGGTTTTCACCGCGGTTGCCGCTTGAATTTCGCTTTGCAAACGAGTGATGTCTTCCTGCGCTTGTTGGGCGCGTTTTTGCGCATCGGCTAAATTGGTTTGCAGGGTAATCAGTTTGCTGTCGTTGTCGTTTTGCGCTTTCAGGGCGCTGCGGTAAGCGGATTGCGCCGAGAGCAAGGCATCTTCGGCAGAACCGGCATAGGCGGCTGCGGATACCGCCAACACGGCGATAGTCAGAAATCTTTTCATGGGTGCGTCCTTTAAAGATGGGGCTTGCCGGATAATGTAGCATAATCGAGGCCGTCTGAACACTTTGCGTAAGGTTTCAGACGGCCTGTTATTGAATCAAACAAAAATCATCCACAACTTAGCTGCGGATACGGCGCAACACTTCTTCTTTGCCGATTAAGGCCAATACTTCGTCCACGCTCGGGGTTTTGGCGGTGCCGCACACGGCCAGACGCAGCGGCATGCCGAGTTTGCCCATTTTGATGTTTTCTTCGTCGCAGAACGGCTTGAACAAATCGTGAATCGACTCGGCATTCCATTCGGCCACGCCTTCGAGCTTGTCGGCAAAGCGCAGCATACGCGCGGCGGCTTCGTCGTCCCAATGTTTTTGCACATCGGTGTCACTAGGTGTTTGTTTTTGGTAGAAATACAAACACTCATCGGCCAGCGTGTTCAAATCTTGCACACGGTCTTTTACCAAGGCCAACACGTCTTCCAGCGGCGGCTGGCTGGTGTCGGTCAAGCCACGCACGGCCAGACGCTCTTGCAGCAATTCGGCCAACTGGTCATTCGGCGTGATTTTGATGTGTTCGCCGTTAATCCAATAGAGTTTCTTCAAATCCATACGGCTTGGCGATGGGGAAACGTCTTTCAAATCAAACCATTCGATGAATTGTTCCATGGTGAAAAATTCATCGTCGCCGTGCGCCCAGCCCAAGCGTGCCAAGTAGTTCAGCATGGCTTCAGGCAAAATGCCCATCGCGCCGAAATCGGTAATCGCCACGGTGTCGCCGCTGCGTTTGGAGATTTTTTTGCCTTGCTCGTTGAGAATCATCGGCAGGTGGGCGTATTCCGGCAAAGTGGCACCGATGGCTTTTAAGATGTTGATTTGTTTTGGGGTGTTGTTGACATGGTCGTCACCGCGAATCACATGGGTCACGCCCATGTCGTAATCGTCCACCACCACGCAGAAATTGTAAGTCGGTGTGCCATCGGCGCGGGCGATAATCAAATCGTCCAGCGCTTCGTTGGGAATGCTGATGTCGCCTTTCACCAAATCGTGCCACGCGGTCGCGCCTTCCAGTGGGGTTTTGAAACGCACCACCGGCTCTACGCCTTCGGGAATTTGCGGCAGGGTTTTGCCTGCTTCCGGACGCCAGCGACGGTCGTAAGTGGCGGTGCCTTCTTTCTCGGCCTGTTCGCGCATGGCTTCCAATTCTTCTTTGGAACAATAGCAATGATACGCGTGGCCGCTTTCTAAGAGCTGGGCGATGACTTCTTTATAGCGGTCGAAACGGCGGGTTTGGTACACGACATTATCGGCGTTATCGTAATGCAGGCCGACCCAATTCATGCCGTCTAAAATGATGTTGACTGATTCGGCGGTAGAACGCGCCAAATCTGTATCTTCAATGCGCAGCAGGAATTCGCCTTTGTGCTTGCGTGCATACGCCCATGAAAACAAGGCGGTGCGCACGCCGCCGATGTGGAGGTAGCCGGTCGGGCTCGGGGCAAAACGGGTTTTGACGGTCATGATGGTTTTCCTAATGCGGTGCTGATGAAAGGGGTTATTGTACTGTTTTCAGGCGGTTTGAACAATTCACAGGCCGTCTGAATGCGTGTTCAGACGGCCTGTGGATAAATGGACAACTCAATGGCGGCGGGTGAGGATATTCCAGATTTTGTCACTCCAGCTTTCAAATTGGTAGAGAAACAAGGCATAGCTTTCCTGCAGTAAGAATTTGTCGCGCTCTTTACCGGCATCGTAAAGCGTGGTCGGTGTGGCGGAAACGGCGGCATTCATGCCGAAATTTTTGGCAATCGCCTGCGCCCGTGCCAAATGGTAAGGATCGCTCACGATAACCAGCGTTTCAATGCCGTTGGGGCGCAATAAGGGCTGGATATTTTGCAGGTTTTCATAAGTGTTGCGCGAGGTGTTTTCAAACACAATATGCCGCGCCGGAATGCCTTGCTTGATGGCATAACGCCGCCCGACTTCGGCTTCGGTCATGAAGCCTTTTTTCGGTGTGCCGCCGGTGAAAATGATTTTATCCACACGCTGGCTTTGATACAGCGTAATCGCATGGTTGATGCGCTCGCGGAACACAGGTGACGGGCGTTTGTCCCACGCTGCCGCGCCCAATACCACCGCCGCATCGGCATGAAAATCTTTCGGCAGCGTCTGATTGCCCATGCGGTACACCTGCCAAACCGTCGCGGCAAACATCGCCAGCACCAGCAATACGCTGAGTGCCAGACCGCGCAACAAATAGAAGCGCAAGCCGGTTCGGCTGTGGAACAAATGGGGCATGATTCAGACGGCCTCTCAATATCAGGTTATGCCAATAAGGCTTCGATGTTTTCCAATGGACGGCCAATCGCGGCGCGTTCGCGGCCGACCAAAATCGGGCGCTCCAACAAGGCAGGATGCTCAGCAATGGCAGCAAGCAGCGCGTCATTGTCGATATCGGGTGCGTTTAAACCCAATTCTTTGTATAAATCGTCTTTCACGCGCATCATGCCGCGCACATCGTCCAAACCGAGTTTGCGGAAAATCTCGGTTAAGGTCGCCAAATCCGGCGGCGTGGTCAAATAATGCACCGTTTCGGCTTCAATTGCGTGTGATTCCAATAAAGCCAAGGCCGCACGCGATTTGCTGCAGCGGTTGTTGTGATACAAAATCCATTCAGACGGCATGATGATCTTCCTATGGTGAATCGTCTTATTATCAACCCCATTGTGGCTTTACTCAACCATGTTGATGAGTCATTGGGAATAAATCTCATTTTTGTGCAAAAATCCAACACCTTGACTTGAACCAAAACATTGGCCGTCTGAAAGGTTTACAATAGGCATGTTATCAACCTCATGATTTGGGCCACGACCATGAAAACATTATCCGCCCTGATTTTCGCTTCCCTGACTTTCTTCTCTGCCAACGCATTCGCTGCCGATTTGCAAATGTGGAACAGCACCGCGCCGCAATCGTTGCAAAACCTGAAAGCGCCTGTGCGCGTGGTGAACCTATGGGCAACGTGGTGCGGCCCGTGCCGTAAGGAAATGCCGGAAATGTCGGCATGGTATAAAGCGCAGAAAAAAGGCAGCGTCGATATGGTCGGCATTGCGCTGGATTCCACCGACAACATCGGCAAATTTTTGAAAACCACGCCGGTGAGCTACCCGATTTGGCGCTACAGCGGCACCAGCAGCCGCCAATTTATGAAATCGTTCGGCAACCAAATCGGCGTGTTGCCGTTTACCGTGGTGGAAGCGCCCAAATGTGGTTACAAACAAACCATCACCGGCGAAGTCAACGCCAAAAGCCTGACCGCTGCCTTAAAAGCCGCCCAAGCCAAGTGCAAATAAGATTTGCCGCCGCTTCGGCGGTTTGGCATATCAGGTGTCACCGTTTTGTGTTATAAGTGGTTCATACAACAACAAACAAAGCAGAACAGGAGCCACAGATGGATATTTTTAAAGCCTTAATCGAAAACCACGACGTGCAACGCAAGCTGTGCAGCGAATTGAACGCAGCCAAGCAGTGGGAAACGAAAAAGAAAAAATACGAAGCCTTGCGCCTTGAATTGGTGGCGCATGCGGTAGCGGAAGAGCGCCATCTGTATCTGCCGCTGATGCAATACGATGACGGCATGGAAATCGCCCGTCACGCCATTGCCGAGCATCACGAAATGGACGAATTAATCGCCACCTTGAGCGACGGGCGCACCGGCGAGAGCCGCTGGCTGGAAACGGCGGAAGAGTTAATCGAAACCGTCGAACATCATTTGAAGGAAGAAGAAGACGAAATTTTCGTTGACGCGCGTAAAGTGTTGGATAAAGCCCAAATCGACCGCTTGGGCCCGCTTTATCAAACCGAATACGAAGAATTCAAAGCAGCCGAAAGCCAATAAACCCTATTGTTTCACCGGCTTGCCAAGCTGATAATAAGCTGTGGATAAATTCGGGATAAAAATGCCAAGCCTTATCCACCCTGCCGCTGCCGATAGTGCAGCGGTTTTGCCGTCTAATGGTAAGCGTGCCGAACAAATATTGTTCAAAACGGCGCAAAGCCTTTATAATCGGGCAAATCCGATTTTTTCAGACGGCCTGCAGCAGGGTTTGACCACTCAAATGAAACGCTGTTGTTGCATGCATATTAACATCGGCAAAACAGGGGAAAATTTGTGGATAATTTTTTGAATCCCTTTATTTTCAGGCCGTCTGAAACCATTTTTCAGGAAGAGTTATGATTCGTTTCGAACAAGTTTCCAAAACCTATCCCGGTGGTTTTGAAGCCTTAAAAAACGTCAGCTTTCAAATCAACAAAGGCGAGATGATTTTCATCGCCGGCCATTCAGGCTCGGGAAAATCAACCATTTTGAAGCTGATTTCGGGCATCACCAAGCCGACCGAAGGCAAAGTGTGGTTCAACAAGCAGGATTTGAGCGAACTGAGCGACAACCAAATCGGTTTTATGCGCCAACACATCGGCATTGTGTTCCAAGACCACAAAATTCTCTACGACCGCAACGTGCTGCAAAACGTGATTCTGCCCTTACGCATCATCGGCTACCAACCGGCCAAAGCAGAAGAGCGCGCGCGCATTGCGATTGAAAAAGTCGGTTTGAAAGGCCGCGAATTGGATATGCCGGTGTCGCTTTCCGGCGGTGAACAGCAGCGTTTGTGTATCGCCCGCGCGGTGGTACACCAGCCCAGCCTCTTGATTGCCGATGAACCTTCCGCCAGCCTCGACCGTGCCTACGCGCTCGACATCATGGAATTATTCAAAACCTTCCACGAAGCGGGCACCACCGTGATTGTGGCGGCACACGATGAAACGCTGATGGCCGATTACGGCCACCGCGTCATCCGCCTGCAGAAAGGACGTTTGGCATGAGTTTGATTCATTATGTTTCGCTGCACGTCGAATCGGCACGCACCGCGCTGAAGGATTTAATTCGCCAGCCTGTCGGCACTTTGCTGACCCTGCTGATGCTGGCGATTGCCATGACCCTGCCGCTGTTTCTCTATTTGGGTGTGCAAAGCGGCCAAAGCATTTTGGGCAAATTAAACGAATCTCCGCAGATTACCGTGTATATGGACACCGATGCGGCTAAAGCCGATACGGATACGGTGCAGAATCTGTTGCAACGCGATACGCGTTTGGATACGGTGCGCTTCATCAGCAAGCAAGACGGTTTGGAAGAATTGCAATCGAATCTGGATCAGAATTTGGTATCGATGCTGGATGAAAATCCGCTGCCGGATGTGTTTATCGTTACCCCCGATGCCAATTCTTCTCCGGCGCAAATGCAAGCGATTTATCAGGATTTGGTGAAGCTGCCGATGGTAGAATCGGCGACCATGGATACGGAATGGGTGCATACCCTGTATCAAATCAATGATTTTATCCACAAAATTTTGTGGTTTTTGGCGATTACCTTAGGCATGGCGTTTATTTTGGTGGCACACAACACCATCCGCCTGCAAATCTTAAGCCGCAAAGAAGAAATTGAAATCACCAAGCTGTTGGGTGCGCCGGCTTCATTTATCCGCCGCCCGTTTCTGTATCAAGCCGTGTGGCAGAGCTTATTCTCCGCCGCCGTGAGCTTGGGCTTGTGTGCATGGTTGTTGAATACCGTGCGCCCGATGGTCGATTCGATTTTCAAACCTTACGGCCTGAATATCGGCTGGCGCTTCTTCAATGGCAGCGAAATCGCGCTGGTATTGGGTTTTGTGATTGCGCTGGGCGTATTCGGCGCCTGGCTTGCCACCACGCAGCATTTGCTCGGGTTTAAAGCGAAAAAATAAATGGTTTCAGACGGCCTGTGGATAACACAGGCCGTTTTTATTTGGCCTAGTTTTTAAAACCGCGTACAATCTTTTTAGACGGCCTGAAGTCTTAGCCCTAGTTCGTTTTCCATCCTATCTATCCCGAAAGGAACCTTCATGACAGCACTTCAAACCATCGCCCAATATTTGTCCGACCACCGTCAAACTGTCACCAGCGCCGAATCCTGCACCGGCGGTTTATTGTCGGCCGCGTTTACCAGCATTTCCGGCAGCTCGCAGTGGTTTCACCAAAGCTTTGTCACCTACAGCAACCAAGCCAAACAAAATACCTTGGGCGTGATGCCTGAAACCTTGTTGCAACACGGCGCAGTCAGTCGCGAAACGGTGCATGAAATGGCACGCGGGGCAAAGGCGGTGGCGCAGGCGGATTATGCGCTGAGTATCTCCGGTATTGCAGGGCCCAACGGCGGCAGCAAAGACAAACCGGTCGGCACAGTTTGGTTCGGCTTGGCCACACCGGCGAAAAACATCGAATGCACGGCTTTATTTGAAGGCGACCGGGAAAGCGTGCGCCGCCAAGCGGTGGATTTTGCGCTGAATCTGTTGGCTGAACATTTAACTGCGAATTAAATTACCTTAGTGAGATAAACAAACATAGGCCGTCTGAAATAATTCAGACGGCCTGTTTATATTTAATCTGTCAAAAAATGACGATTATTGTGCCGCGCTTGCCGCACTCGCTGCGCTGGCAGCTGCATCAGAAGCAGCGGCGTTTTCAACCACTTCTTCAAAGGTCACAGGTGCAGAAGCTTGTTCAGTTTGAACTTCAACCGCAGCGGTTTCGGCTTCTTTTTCTGCCTGGGCAGCCAATACAGTGGCCGACAAAGCGGCAGCAGTCAATAATGCAGCAAATTTTTTCATGGGATTTCCTTCTTACTTTATGGTTTTCAAACACGGTATCAACAGCGATACGGTTTCTGTAAGAAAGTTTTGAGCAATAAAAGTTCACAATAAATTATAAATTTAACTTTTAAATTCAATACTCTAATATGTTTATGTCTTAATTTTATTCATCTGTAAACTAATAAAATGCCGTCTGAACAATACGCAAGCATATTTTTTCAGACGGCATCTTTTGAGATAAGCAATTATTTAGTCATGAACTTTTAACAGTTCTACTTCAAAAATCAACGTTGCATTTGGCGGAATCACGCCACCGGCACCGCGCGCGCCATAACCCATTTCGGCAGGGATGGTTAATTTACGTTTGCCGCCTTCTTTCATGCCACCGAAACCTTCGTCCCAGCCCTGAATCACTTGGCCGACACCCAAAATAATGGTCAAAGGCTGACCACGGTCGACGCTGGAATCGAATTTGGTGCCGTTTTCCAACCAACCGGTGTAATGTACGGTGATTTCTTTGCCTTTAACGGCTTCTTTACCGCTGCCGACTTCGATGTCTTCAATAATCAAGCTCATGCTGTTTCCTTCTTTGCGTTGGAGAGGAGAAAAGTTTAGCTTAACACATTTTCTGCGCATCGACACACTGATGCAGCGGCAGCAGCATTTCCTGCTTTTTTGTTTTTTGGCGCTCGTAGCGGTTCCATGCTTTTTCATGGAAATAAAACACCACAGTGTTGACCATCGGCTCAATCAAGGCCACCGCGCTGGAAATGCCGATGCTGCCGGTCAAAATATAGGCCACGCTAAAGGCCACGCCGAAATGAAGCATTGCAAAGGTAATGGTTTTAATCATAATATTGTCCTCCAAGGCCGTCTGAAACTCGGCCTGTATCATTTAAGACAAATAATAACGATTCGCAAATCATGCGTACAGTTGGATATTTTTATTCAACCTTAGCTTAAAACAATCGTTATAAAATTTCTCATAAAGGAAAATTATATGAAACCGCTCAAAATCGTCATGCTCGACCGCGCCACGCTGCCGGAGCGCGACATTACCTTTGATTTTCCACATGAATTGATTTGCTACGATGCCACCGAGCCGCACGAAGCCTTAGATCGTATTAATGGCGCCGACATCGTGATGACCAACAAAGTGGTGGTCTCCGCCGAAGCGATTGCGCAAAATCCACAGCTTAAACTGATTGCCGTGGCGGCCACCGGCGTGAACAATGTCGATGTCGAAGCAGCCAAACAAGCCGGTGTGGCGGTGGCGAATGTGCGCGCTTACGGCAATGAATCGGTGGCGGAACACGCCTTTATGCTGATGATTGCCTTAAGCCGCAACCTGCCTGCCTATCAACGCGATGTTGCAGCCGGCTTGTGGGAACAATCGCCGTTTTTCTGCCATTACGGTGCGCCGATGCGTGATTTAAACGGCAAAACATTGGCAATTTTTGGACGCGGCAACATCGGCCAAACTTTGGCGCGCTATGCCGAAGCTTTCAATATGAAGGTGGTTTTCGGCGAACACAAACATGCCGAAACGGTGCGTGAAGGTTATGTCTCGTTTGACGAAGCCATTCAGACGGCCGATGTGATTTCGCTGCATTGTCCGCTGACCGAGCAAACCAGCAATATGATTGGTGAAACCGAATTGAAACAGATGAAACCCGGCGCGATTTTGATTAACTGCGGCCGCGGCGGTTTGGTTGATGAAACCGCCTTAGTCGCTGCCCTGAAATACGGTCAGATCGGCGGTGCAGGGTTTGATGTGTTGACCGAAGAGCCGCCGCGCAATGGTAATCCGTTGCTCAAAGCACGGTTACCCAACTTGATTATTACGCCGCACATGGCTTGGGCAAGCCACGAAGCCATCAACCGTTTGTTTGATATTTTGCTGGATAATGTGGATAAATTTGTCAAAGGCCAGCCGCAGAATTTGGTGTAAGGTTCAACAAACAATCCACAATCGAGTAGCCTTCATTTCATAAGGTTTCGATGAATCAAGGTGTATCCATGCCAAAATACTTCTTGAAAACTTGTGGATAATTTTGTGAACAATATTAAAATGCCGTCTAAAAGGTTCAGACGGCATTTTATTTTTTATTGCTAATTCAAAAAGATAGATGAATAGTTTTCTCTATTGACTTTGAAATCCAATGTGGAAAAACTTATCACGAATAAAATCAAGGCCGTCTGAAATACTTTCCGATTTCAGACGGCCTTGAATCAATCAGCCATTAAAGCAGATTTAGGCAAATCAGTTATCCACAATTGATTAAATATCGTAAGTGGTTGACGCGGTGTCGCCGCCGGTACCAGTCCAGTTGGTGTGGAAAAATTCACCACGCGAACGGTCGGTTCGCTCGTAAGTGTGTGCGCCGAAGTAATCACGTTGTGCCTGCAGCAGATTGGCCGGTAAACGTTCGGTGGTGTAGCCGTCCAAGAAGGTAATCGCTGACGCCATACACGGCATAGCAATGCCGCTTTCAATCGCTTTGGCCACCACTTTGCGCCATGCCGGCAAGCAGCTTTCTAATACGCCTTTAAAATACGGATCGGTACCCAAGAACACCAAATCCGGATTGGCTTCGTAAGCATCGCGGATGTTGCCCAAGAAAGCGCTGCGGATAATGCAGCCTTCACGCCACAGCAAAGCGGTGTTGCCGTAATTCAACGCCCAGTTGTTGGTTTCGCTGGCTTCGCGAATCAACATAAAGCCTTGGGCGTAAGAAATGATTTTTGACGCCAACAGCGCTTGGCGCAAAGCATCCACCCACTCGGCTTTGTCGCCGCTGATTGGGGTGATGGTTTTGCCGAACAGCTTGCCGGTTTGTACGCGTTGTTCTTTGAATGCCGATACGCAACGGGCGAACACAGCTTCGGAAATCAGCGTCAACGGAATGCCCAAATCCAAGGCGTTAATGCCAGTCCATTTGCCGGTGCCTTTTTGACCGGCGGTATCGAGAATTTTTTCAACCAGCGGCTCGCCGTTTTCGTCTTTGTAGCCCAAAATATCGGCTGTGATTTCAACCAGATAGGAATCCAACTCGGTTTGGTTCCACGCGTTGAAAATGTCGTGCATTTCATCGTAAGACAAGCCCAAGCCGTCTTTCATGAATTGGTAGGCTTCGCAAATCAGCTGCATGTCGCCGTATTCAATGCCGTTGTGCACCATTTTGACAAAGTGGCCGGCACCATCACGACCAACCCAATCACAGCAAGGCTCGCCTTCAGGCGTTTTCGCGGCGATGGCTTGGAAAATCGGTTTCACTTCCGGCCATGCGCTTTCGTCGCCGCCCGGCATAATCGAAGGACCATTGCGCGCACCTTCTTCGCCACCCGATACACCGGCACCGATAAAGCGGATGCCTTTGGCCGCCAGCTCGTGTGTGCGGCGGGTAGAGTCGGGATAATTGGCGTTACCGCCGTCAATGATGATGTCGCCTTGGTCCAATAAAGGCACCAATTGTTCGATAAAATCATCGACCACTGCACCTGCACGCACCATCATCATGATTTTGCGTGGTTTTTCTAATTTATCAACCAAGTCTTGCAGCGAATATGCGCCAATAATATTGGTGCCTTTGGCGGCACCATTTAAAAAATCGTCTACTTTACTGGTGGTACGGTTAAACGCCACTACTTTAAAACCGTGGTCGTTCATGTTCAAAATCAGGTTTTGACCCATGACGGCCAAACCAATGACACCGATGTCGCCTTTCATTGAAGGAAGCTCCGTTATTGTTAATTTATCGGACATTACTCTACCCGATTTACAGTGTTTTAACAATCCTTAACTTTTTAATTTTTTGAAAAGTTAGCTTAAGGTTTTTATTCGGCTTGAAAAGCTGCAAACAGAATAATACTTAAAATTTAAAATATAAAAAGATTATGATTATGAGCAGGCAACTTTCTTGTGTATAACTTTTATCCCAATTATTTTTCAAAAACTTATCTAAAAAGAAACTGCAAGGATAAAGCGGCTTGTGGATTGTTTATGAATGTGGATAATTTAAAAACTTTCAAACGGCCTGTGTATAAATATCGGCTTACCGACAAGCTTATGCCAACTTATTCTTGGAAAATGCGAACGCTTTGGGCTATAGTCGGTCTGTTTAAGGTTTTTACACTAAACTTGGCTATTCAGGCCGTCTGAAACATGAGAAAAGAGGAGTATCAAATGAAATCGACTTGGACACTAAGCATTCTGGCCACTTTGGTGCTGGCCGCTTGTGCACAATCTTCCGCGCCGAAACCGACCGTGGTTTCCGCCGACAGCCACGCGCCGGAGCAAGGCACAGGTTTGACCGAGCAGAAATTGGTGCATGCCAAAGAATTTATGGCTGCTTCTGCCAATCCACTGGCCACCGAAGCTGGTTATGAAATTTTGAAACGCGGCGGCAGCGCGATTGATGCGATGATTGCCATGCAAATCACCCTAAGCCTGACCGAGCCGCAATCTTCCGGCTTGGGCGGAGGCGCGTTTTTGGTGTATTGGGACAACAAAGCCAAAAAGCTGACCACATTCGACGCACGCGAAACCGCACCGAAATCAGCCACGCCGCAATTATTCCTAGATGAAAACGGCAAACCGCTAGAATTCATGAAAGCCGTGGTCGGCGGCCGTTCGGTCGGCGTGCCGGGTATTCCGAAACTTTTGGAAGATACCCACAAGCGTTACGGCAAATTGCCGTGGCAAAGCCTGTTTGACAGGCCGATTCAATTGGCCGAGCAAGGTTTTGCCGTGTCGCCACGCATGTCGCAATCCATCGAGCAAAACAAAGAATCGCTGCAACGTTATCCACAGACTGCTGCCTATTTCCTGCCTAACGGCGCACCATTGGCCGCAGGTACGATGTTGAAAAACCCTGAATTTGCCCAATCGGTAAAACTGTTGTCCAAAGAGGGCAGCGCGCCGTTTTACCATGGCAAACCCGCGCAGAATATGGTGAACACCATCACTGGCGCGCCGGACAATCCGGGCAAAATCACGCTGGCTGATTTCAAAAACTACCGCGTGATTGAGCGCACGCCGGTGTGCTCGCCTTATCGTGAATACGAAGTGTGCGGCATGGGTGCGCCAAGCTCGGGTGGCATTGCCTTGAGCCAGATTTTGGGCATTTTGCAAACAAAGGACATGAAAAAACTGGGCGCGGAAAATATCCACAGCTGGCGCTGGATCGGCGACGCTTCACGCGTGGCCTTTGCCGACCGCGATTACTATGTGGCAGACCCAGATTTCGTAACCGTGCCGACCAAAGCCTTAATTAGTCAATCTTATTTGAATAGCCGCGCACAGGAAATCCGCGCCACTGACAAAGCCCTGCCGCAAATCAACGCCGGTAAATTGAGCAACCAATTTGCTGCCGGCAAACCGGCGGAGCTGCCTTCGACCAGCCACATCGTGGTTGTGGATAAAGAAGGCAACGTGGTTTCCATGACCACTTCGATTGAAAACGCGTTTGGCTCTACCCTGATGGCCAACGGCTATTTGTTGAACAACGAATTGACCGACTTCGCCTTTAATCCGGCCAATGCCGAAGGCAAAGTAGTGGCCAACAGCGTGGCCGGCGGCAAGCGCCCGCGCTCTTCCATGGCGCCGACTATTGTGATGAAAAACGGCAAGCCTTATATGGCGGTCGGCTCACCGGGCGGCAGCCGCATTATCGGTTATGTGGCCAAAACCTTAGTCGCGCACATCGACTGGGGCATGGACATTCAGACGGCCATTTCCCTGCCAAACATGCTCAACCGCGGCAGCAGCTATGAAATCGAGCAAAACACCGCCGCCACTGAGTATGCACCGCAATTGGAACAACTGGGCTATAAAGTGCAGGTGCGCGATTTGAATTCGGGTGTACAAGGCATTGTGATCGGTCAAGATGGTTTGCAAGGCGGTGCCGACCCGCGTCGCGAAGGCAAAGTGATGGGGGATTAATCAAACCTTTGCTTTGAATAAAATATGCCGTCTGAAATCTTTCAGACGGCATGTTTTATTTTATACTCCAATAACGAACATTGTGGATAAAAAGGACGAGCGATATTGGGGATTTTGATGTTGTTACTCTTTGGTAAGCTGCAAGATTATTTTATTGAAAGCAGCAGTGCATGGCATTGGGCGGCAGCGTTGGCAGTGTTGCAGGGGCTGATGGCTGGGTTTGCTGGAGGCACTATATTTGGCACCCTGTTTGCGGCGGCTATTTTATTTGTGTATGCGTGGGCGTATTTTGCACTGCTGCGCTATGTGGCAGATAATTTGCTGTTGTGGTTAATCATTCTGTTTTTGGGTGCGTTGGCGCCTATCTTTGTTTCCTTTATGGGTGTGGCTTAAACAAAATGCCGTCTGAAATGTTCAGACGGCATTTTTGTGGATAAGTGTTCAGCGTTAAGCCGCGCTCGGCAATTCGTGAAACGCGCTTGGTAAATCGTCCTCGTGGCTGAATTCTACCCACTCATAATTGCTTTCATCGGCCAAAATCGCACGCAGTAAGGCGTTGTTGATGGCGTGGCCGGATTTGTAGCCTTCGAATGCGCCGATAATCGGGTGGCCGACGATGTATAAATCGCCGATGGCATCGAGAATTTTGTGGCGCACGAATTCATCGGGGTAGCGCAAACCTTCCGGATTCAAGATATCCACATCATCAATCACGATGGCGTTGGTCAGGTTGCCGCCCAAGCCGAGGTTGTGGGCGCGCATGAGCTCAACTTCCTGCATAAAGCCGAAAGTGCGGGCGCGGGCAATTTCGTCCACATATGATTTGCCGGCAAAATCGATTTCAAAAGTCGGCGCGCTGCGGTTGAACACGGGATGGTCAAATTCGATGGTCAATGTCACTTTAAAGCCATCATAAGGGGTGAAACGCACCCATTTGCCGGTTTCTTTCACTTCTACCGGTTTCAAAATACGCAGAAAACGTTTTTGCGCTTTTTGATCAACAATGCCGGCATCCTGCAATAGATAGATAAACGGCAGGCTGGAGCCGTCCATAATCGGGATTTCGGGCGCGTTGAGCTCGATTAAGGCGTTATCCACACCGTAGGCGGATAAGGCAGACATAATGTGTTCGATGGTACCGACGCGCACGCCGTTTTCGGTCACCACGGTGGACGACAAGCGAGTATCGTTGATTAAGTAAGGCGTGAGTTTGATGATTTCGCCCTGCTCGCCACTCAAATCGGTGCGGCGAAAGGAAATGCCGCTGTTTTCCGGTGCGGGATGCAAGGTCAGCGCAACGCGTTCGCCCGAATGCAGGCCGACGCCGGTGACGCTGATGGATTTGGCAAGCGTTCTTTGTAACATAATGGCTCTCCAATAATGAATAATTTGATAATACGATAAAAATGAATCAATCAGCCATCATTTTTAATAGTATTTACTTATGATTTCATTAAAACGCAATAGGCCGTCTGAAAAATAGTGGGTAATCGGTGGAAAAAGATGCACTTATCCACCGATTAAAAAAGAAGCAGATAGTTTATCCCATTTTGTGATGCAGTTTCAGCGAAGGTTAAACCCAGCATAATAGATAATCTATCATTTTGTTTTTACATTGATTTATTTACTTATCCACACTACAATCAAACTATCATCAAAATCATCTTTTTATTTTAATAAATTTTGAATTATAGTGGTGTATCCTCTTTTATGTTTTGTTTTACCAACAAGGTTTCTTTCAGACGGCCTTATTTGACTGTTTATTTATTTAAATCAAACATTTTTGAAGTAGTGAAATGTAATCGTAGGTAGTAGTTTTATTTCACGATACAATCAAGCCATCGAAAATTTTCCTCTTTTTATGTAGGAGTACACACATGAGCATTAAAGTTGCGATTAATGGTTTCGGCCGCATTGGCCGCTTGGCGTTACGTCAAATTGTGAAAGCCGAAGGTATTGAAGTTGTCGCGGTGAACGACTTGACCCCTGCCGATATGTTGTTGCACCTGTTCAAATACGACAGCACCCAAGGCCGTTTCCAAGGTACTGCCGAATTGAAAGACGATGCAATCGTGGTTAACGGCAAAGAAATTAAAGTATTTGCCAACCCGAATCCTGAAGAATTACCTTGGGGTGAATTGGGGGTAGATGTGGTATTGGAATGTACCGGTTTCTTCACCAGCAATGAAAAATGCCAAGCACACATCCGTGCCGGCGCACGTAAAGTGGTGATTTCTGCACCGGGCGGCAACGATGTGAAAACCGTGGTATTCGGTGTGAACGAATCTGTATTGGACGGCAGCGAAACCGTGATTTCTGCCGCTTCGTGCACCACCAACTGCTTGGCGCCGATGGCTGCCGTGTTGCAAAAAGAATTTGGTGTGGTAGAAGGTTTGATGACCACCACCCACGCGTACACCGGCGACCAAAATACTTTGGATGCACCGCACCGCAAAGGCGACAAACGCCGCGCCCGCGCCGCTGCCATCAACATCGTGCCAAACAGCACCGGCGCAGCCAAAGCCATCGGCTTGGTAATTCCGGAATTGAACGGTAAATTGGACGGTTCTGCCCAGCGCGTACCGGTAGCCACCGGCTCGCTGACTGAATTGGTCATCGTATTGGAACGCCAAGTGACCAAAGAAGAAGTCAACGCTGCCATGAAAGCTGCTGCAAGCGAGTCTTACGGTTACACTGAAGACGAAATCGTGTCTTCTGATGTGGTGGGCATTGAATTCGGCTCATTGTTTGACGCAACCCAAACCCGCGTGATGACCGTTGGCGACAAACAATTGGTGAAAACCGTGGCTTGGTACGACAATGAAATGTCTTATACCTGCCAATTGGTGCGCACTTTGGCATACTTTGCCGATAAGATCTGATTGATTTAAATTTATAAAAAGGCTGTCTGAAAACAAGTGAACTGCACCCCAAAAGTTGGACACTTTCCCCCAACTTTAAAAAGGTGCAGTTTTCTTATGTCCAAATATACACTAGACTTCAAATACCGAGCCGTACTCCATTACCATCAAGTGCACAGCCAACAGCGCACCGCAGACCATTTCAACGTCTCACGCACACATCTGCGCCGTTGGATTGCCGCCTACTGCCAAGGCGGTATAACCGCACTTCAACACCCACAGGCTACGCTTATGAAGACTATGCAGACCAAACGCAAGAATCCCTTTATCGTCGACAAACCCGACCATGAAAAAACTCAGGCAGAGCTGATTGAAGAGTTACGCTACATG
>NZ_PDBT02000034.1:0-26241 GCF_002551535.2 Neisseria sp. N95_16 | reverse complement strand
CCGCCGACCGAGAAAGACATTGGACTATGAGACACCGGGTGATCTGTTTTCAGCAGCCCTTGCCAATGGCATTTGAGCGTTGCACTTGAAATGCGAATGTAAGGGTACCCACCGGCAACATAAACGCACACGATGCACCAATGCTGATAATCAACACCAGTGCGGTTTCCGGTAAGCCCATTTGCTTGGCAATCGAAGCAAACATCGGAATCAGCAAAGCAGATGAAGCCGTGTTACTTGTGAAGTTGGTCAATAGAATAATAAACACGGTTACCGCAATCGTCACCAATAATGGCGACGTGCCGCTCAGGACTTGCGCCACTTCATTACCCAGCGCAGCCGAAGCACCGATTTTCTGCATCAGGCTGCTCAAGGTAATGCCGCCGCCAAACAGCAACAACACACCCAAATCCACGTTACGCGCTACCTCACGCCAACCGACCGTGCCCAAAATCACCACCAATGCAACGGCGGTTAAGGCAATCACGCTGTCGATGGCGGTAATGCCGGTGGCTTCAGCGATTTTACCGCTCAACATCCAAGCCAATGCCGTACCAACCACGACCACCACAGTCAAAATGCGGTGCAGGTTCCACGGAATATCTTCATGTTCAACATCGCCCATGTTGATTTTCTTAAAATCGGGCTTTAATACTAAAAACAGCGCAACCAACATAGCAGGCATCAAAACCAACACCATTGGCAAACCGTATTTCATCCAGCCCATAAAATCCAAACCCAAGTCTTTGGCGGCAATGGCATTGGGCGGCGAACCAACCAACGTACCAATACCGCCAATACCTGCGCTGTAGGCCAAACCCAATAGTACAAAAGTGATGATGTTGCGGTCTTTTTCCGGATTCAATTGGCTCATCATGCCCAAGGCCAAAGGTAACATCATGGCTGCTGTAGCGGTATTACTGATCCACATTGACAAAAAAGCCGCTACTGCAAAAATCAGCAGCGAAGCGGTAAGAAAGCTACCACGAGATAGAGCAATTACCTTTAAAGCCAGCTTGCGGTCAAGCCGCTGAATATGCATAGCGGCGGCTAAGGCAAAACCACCAAAGAAAATATAGATAATCGGGTCGGCAAAATTGGCCAGCGCTGTTTTGGTATTCATCTCCGGCACATGAAATACCACCGCCAATACCGGAATCAGCAGCGCCGTCACGGTGATGTGCACGGCTTCCGTCAGCCACATAATGCCGACAAACAACAAAATCGCCAAACCCTTATTCGCCTCAGCATCGTAAGGCAGAATATAGTAAAGACCAAAACTCAACAGCGCAGCAACCAAGGTAATCATCAACCCGCGCCAACTGGTCGCCGGTGGTTGCGCACTTCTCAGCGAGAGATTCTCAGGCAAATGCTTCTGAGTGTCGTCATGGATAAATTTTCCCAAAAGAAGCACCCTTTTCTGATTGGAGTGGAAATATTTTTTTTCATGCGGTGTAGGCGAGCGAAAACATTTTGACAAGCTCTTAACAATAAATAACTGAAATTGTAAAATTGAATAAATTACCTATATTTATCATGCATTTATTTTTATGACATTTTGTTTATAGTTTAATTAATTGACTTGAATCAAAAACTTATTCATTAATGCATAACATTTTCCTAGATTGCATTACAGCAAACTACCCACCTTTTCAGACGACCAAACAAAAAAACACCGCAAGCAAAGCTTGCGGTGTTTTTTAAATAAGGTGGCGAGCCGAACCCCCGGCACTGGCGCATCAGAGTGGGCTGCTGGCTTCCGCCCCTGACCCGGTGTTCCAAATAACCATGCGGGGAGACCCGCCAAAGAAGCCATGATTATAACGCTTTTCGGGTAAATTTCAAGCCTATTCTGGCATCAGGCCGTCTGAACATTAAAACAGTCGAAAAATGCAACTAAAAAAGCAGTAAAATTGTCAACAAAACAAATTCCATAAAAAGCGATTTCAGTATAAAATAAACGGTCTTTTTCCATTGAAAAATAATGGTATTTAAACTACATTAACACACCTCGTCACAGACTATCTGAAATTCCAGACGGCCTGAAAAACCAAAAATTGTCAAAATAAAAAGATACGGACCACACCCCATGACCACGACTGCTGCTCCGCAACGCATCCGCGAAATCCCCTACAACTATACCTCTTATACCGACCGCGAAATCGTCATCCGCCTGTTGGGCGAAGAAGCTTGGCATATCCTGCAAGATTTGCGCAGCCAACGCCGTACCGGCCGCTCGGCGCGTATGCTGTTTGAAGTATTGGGCGACATGTGGGTGGTGGTGCGCAATCCTTATTTGGTTGACGACCTGCTTGAGCATCCCAAGCGCCGCGAAGCTTTGGTGCGTGAAATGCGCCATCGCCTGACTGAAATCCAAAACCGCCGCGACGACAATCAACAAGTCGAAACCTTGGTGCAATCTGCCCTGACTGCGGTGCAGGATTTTGATGCCAGCTTCGACATCACCAAGCAAAAACGCAAACAGATTCTCGAGCGCTTGAGCCAAATCACCAAGCCGCACA
The DNA here is from genome assembly GCF_002551535.2 of Neisseria sp. N95_16. NCBI lineage: Bacteria > Pseudomonadati > Pseudomonadota > Betaproteobacteria > Neisseriales > Neisseriaceae > Neisseria > Neisseria sp. N95_16. The sequence continues at coordinate 23,719 of NZ_PDBT02000034.1, read as the reverse complement.
ATATTATGTTTGACGGTTTGGCGCGTGTCACGCATGTGACCGATGCCACCGACTGGCGCGTGGAATATCCGTTTGTGGTGATTAATCCCGACAACGAAGCCGAAGTCGCGCCTTTGGTACGTGCGCTGATTGAGCTGGATTTGGTGATTATTCCGCGTGGTGGCGGCACAGGCTATACCGGCGGCGCGATTCCGTTGGATGCCAACAGCGCAGTCATCAATACTGAAAAACTCGATTTACACAACGGTGTGCAATTCGTCACCCTCCCTGGTTTGGACGGCACGCATCCGATTATCCATTGCGGTGCCGGTGTCGTTACCCGCCGCGTGGAAGAAACCGCGCAAAAAGCCGGCTTGGTGTTCGCCGTTGACCCTACTTCTGCCGACGCATCTACCGTCGGCGGCAATGCAGCCATGAATGCCGGCGGTAAAAAAGCCGTATTGTGGGGCACCGCGCTCGACAATCTGGCCTACTGGCAAATGGTCAACCCGAAAGGCGAATGGCTGCGCATTGAACGTGTGCGCCATAATTTCGGCAAAATCCACGATGAAAAAACCGCGATTTTTGATGTGCACACTCTTGACACCAGCGGCAATAACATCGTCAAAACCGAACGTTTGGAAATTCCCGGCCACAAATTCCGCAAAGTCGGCTTGGGCAAAGACGTTACCGACAAATTCTTGAGCGGCTTACCGGGCATCCAAAAAGAAGGCACCGACGGCATCATTACCAGTGTGGCTTTTGTGTTGCACAAAATGCCGAAACACACCCGCACCGTGTGCATGGAATTTTTCGGCACCGTCGCCAACGCCACACCGTCAATCGTTGAAATCCGCGACTATCTGCTCGGCCACGAATCGGTCAAACTGGCCGGCTTGGAGCATCTCGACTGGCGCTATGTCCGCGCAGTCGGCTATGCCACCAAAGCCGCCGGCAAAGGCCGTCCGAAAATGGTGCTGATTTCCGACATCGTTTCCGACGACGAAGCCGCCGTACAGGCCGCGGCCGAACACATGGTCGAAATGACGCGCAAACGCGAAGGCGAAGGCTTTATCGCCATTACCCCCGAAGCACGCAAAACCTTCTGGCTCGACCGCGCACGCACCGCCGCCATCGCCAAACACACTAATGCCTTTAAAATCAATGAAGACGTGGTGATTCCGCTGGAGCGCTTGGGCGAATATTCAGACGGCATCGAACGCATCAACATCGAATTATCGATTAAAAACAAGCTCACCCTGTGCGCCGCCCTGCTCGATTACCTGCAAGGCCGTCTGCCAGTCGATGCGATGGGCACCGACTTGCCAAGCAAAGAATTATTGGGCGACCGCGCCACCCACGCGCTGAATCATGTTTCCGCGGTTAAAGAGCGCTGGGAATGGCTGCTGGCCAATCTTGATGCGCCGTTGAGCGAATACAAAGCGCGTTACAGCAAAGCAGTATTTGCCGATCCGGAAGCGCGTGATGACGAAAGCTGCTTTATCGCCTTCCGCGATTTCCGTTTACGCGTATCAATTAAATCCGATGTGATGAAGCCTTTGAGCGAAATTTTCAGCGGCAAAACCGACGTGAAAATTCTCGAAGATTTGGCCAAAATCCACGGCAGAATCGTGCGCGGCCGCGTATTTGTCGCGCTGCACATGCATGCTGGCGACGGCAACGTACACACCAATATTCCGGTGAATTCCGACGATGCCGAAATGCTTCAGACGGCCTATCACTCTGTTGACCGTATCATGCAAATCGCCCGCAGCTTAAACGGCGTGATTTCCGGCGAACACGGCATCGGCATCACCAAAATGGAATTTTTGAGCGATGAAGACATGCAGCCGTTTTGGGATTACAAAGCCAAAGTCGATCCCGAAGGCCGCTTCAACCGCCACAAATTGATGAAAGGCGCGGACCTGCGCAACGCCTACACGCCGTCGTTTGAATTACTCGGCGCGGAATCACTGATCATGGAAAAATCGTCTTTGGGCACGATTGCCGAGTCGGTGAAAGACTGCTTGCGCTGCGGCAAATGCAAACCGGTGTGTTCAACCCATGTGCCGCGCGCCAACCTGCTCTATAGCCCGCGCAACAAAATTCTCGGTGTCGGCCTGTTGACCGAAGCCTTCCTTTACGAAGAGCAAACCCGCCGCGGCGTGTCGTTGAAGCACTTTGACGAGCTGACCAACATCGGCGACCACTGCACTGTGTGCCACCGCTGCGTGAAACCGTGTCCGGTCAACATTGACTTCGGCGACGTGACCGTGGCCATCCGCAATTACCTGAACGAAACCGGCCACAGCACCACCGTGCCGGCAGCGGCGATGGGCATGGCGTTTTTGAACGCCACCAACCCCAAAGCCATCAAAGCCCTGCGCGGCGCGATGATTCAAACCGGCTTTCCGGCGCAGAACTTTGCCTACAAATTGGGCAAAATGTTCCCGATTGTGAAAAAAGAAAAAGCCGCACCAGCCGCCACCGTCAACAAGCCGAGCATTAAAGAGCAGGTGATTCACTTCATCAACCGCCCGCTGCCAAAAGGCGTACCGGCCAAAACACCGCGCTCATTATTGGGCATTGAAGACGACAAGAGCATCCCAATTATCCGCAACCCGCAAACTGCCGATGACAGCGAAGCCGTGTTCTACTTCCCAGGCTGCGGCTCCGAGCGTTTGTTCAGCCAAATCGGTTTGGCCACCCAAGCGATGCTGTGGCATGTCGGCGTGCAAACCGTGTTGCCGCCGGGTTATCTCTGCTGCGGTTATCCGCAAGATGCGGGCGGCGACAAAGCCCGTGCCGAGCAAATGAGCACCGATAACCGCGTGCTTTTCCACCGCATGGCCAACACGCTGAACTACCTCGACATCAAAACAGTGGTCGTCAGCTGCGGCACCTGTTACGACCAGCTGGAAAAATACCGCTTTGAGGAAATTTTCCCCGGCTGCCGCATCATCGACATCCACGAATTCCTGTTGGAAAAAGGCGTGAAACTCGACGGTGTGGAAGGCCAGCAATACCTGTATCACGACCCATGCCACAGCCCGATTAAAACCATGAACGCCACCCAAATGGCCAGCGAATTAATGGGACAAAAAGTGGTGTTAAGCGACCGCTGCTGCGGCGAATCCGGTATGTTTGCCGTGAAACGCCCCGACATCGCATCGCAGGTGAAATTCCGCAAACAGGAAGAAATCGAGAAAAACCTCAAAGAGCTGCCGCAAGGCCAGCCGGTGAAAATGCTCACTTCCTGCCCTGCCTGCCTGCAAGGTTTGAGCCGCTACCGCGACGACAACGACATGCCGGCCGACTACATCGTCATCGAAATGGCCAAGCACATTTTGGGCGACAACTGGCTGAATGAGTTTGTCGATAAAGCCAACAACGGCGGCGTGGAGAAAGTGTTGCTGTAAAGTCTGTGTTAAATTCAAAGGCCGTCCGAAAAACATTTTTTCAGACGGCCTTTCCTATTCTGCATTAAAATAATGCCCTATTACATAAATCACTGCCCGCAAACCATGTCTAAAAAAATCCTCATCATTTCCCCAAGCTGGATTGGCGATTGTGTTATGACCCAGCCGCTTTACCGCCGCCTGCACGAGCTACATCCGGGCTGCACCATCGACGTGTTCGCCCCGAAATGGTCGATGGCGGTCTTCGAGCGCATGCCGGAAGTGAACGAGATTCTGGAAAACCCGTTCGGCCACGGTGCATTGGATTTGAAAAAACGCTGGCAAGCCGGGCGTGAACTGCGCAAACGCGGTTACGACCAAGTCATCGTGCTGCCCGGCTCACTCAAATCCGCCATCATCGCCTTGGCTACCGGCATCAAACAGCGCACCGGCTATGTAGGCGAATCGCGCTATATTTTGCTTAACGACATCCGCAAGCTCGACAAAGCTGCCCTACCGCTGATGGTCGACCGCTACACCGCGCTTGCCCATCCGAGCCAAGCCGATTTTAACGGTCATTCCGACCAGCCTTTGTTCCAAATCGATGCCGCCAGCCAGCAAGCCGCTTTAGCCAAGCATGGATTAAATACCGACAAACCGATTATCGCCTTTTGCCCCGGCGCAGAATTCGGCCCCGCCAAACGCTGGCCGGCACGTCACTTCGCCGGTTTAGCGCAAAACCATCTGGCCAAAGGCTGGCAGGTTTGGCTGTTTGGCTCGCAAAAAGATTTTGACATCGCTGAAGAAATCAACCAGCTTTCAGACGGCCTCTGCACCAATTTATGCGGCAAAACCTTGCTTTCCGAAGCCATTGATTTACTGGCCTGCGCTGAAAACGTGGTCTGCAACGACAGCGGCCTCATGCACCTTGCTGCCGCGCTCGACCGCAAACTCGCCGCTGTGTACGGCTCGTCCAGCCCCGACCACACACCGCCGTTGAGCAACAAAGCCGAAATCGTCACCCTTAATCTCGATTGCTCACCTTGCTTTAAGCGAGAATGTCCGCTGGGACACACCGATTGCTTGAACAAAATCGAGCCGCAAATGGTCGAACAGGCTTTATTGAAAATTCATGTAGAATAAGCATAATCGCCATAGATAAAAGCCATGCCGTCTGAAAAGTTTCAGACGGCATGGCTTTTTAAATATCATTAATTAAATCATTGATTTAATCTTTCGTAACTTGTCCAAACAATTCCTCATGCTGCCGCAACAATCTTTCCTTATCGTCTTCAAAATCCAAAATTTGTTCAAAACGCTTTAACACCGCATGCGCGGTATCTGCAGCCGAGGCGGCAATATGCGGATCTTGGCTGTTGGCAGCAATACCGGCCAGCACTTTTTGCATGGTCAGGCCGACTTCGGCTGCGCCTGCACCGTCGCGCGCAATGGGTAAAAAGGTTTGCGGCACCCATTGGTTGCTGTCGGCGGCGATGATAGACAAGCGGTCATATTGCGTTTCTTCGCATTCAGGATTCGGCTTGGTCAGCAAACGCAATATCATCACCATCACGCTGATGGCGGTGCCGGGATCGTTGATGCCGGGCGACAAGGCGCGTTGGGCAGCTTCACTCAACACATTCAAGCCCCATTGCGGATCTTGTTCATAGGTGCGCTCTTGGTTGATGACGAAGCATCCGGCGAATTTGTCCGCCAAATCCGCATCGTCTTGACCGGCAGACAAACACGCCATTACGGTGTTGGGCGTTAACAATTTGCCCGGCCTAATAATAATTGAGACATACGTTTCATGCTCTTCCGCCAGCTTTTGCAACGATGCCATATCGATGTGGGTGAGATAACCGGGCTGCTTAGCATAAATCGGGCGCACCGGCTGCTGCAAGCTGCCTTTCCACGCCGCGCCCATATCGGGTGCGGTGTAATAATGATCCAGCGCGCTTTCGGTTTTGGCACTGATTTTGTTCAAAGTGTTACCCAAGCTGCCCAGTTGCGACAGGGTAAACACCCAACGAATCAGCGTCACAATCAAATACACCAACACCGCAATCGTGCCGACAAACAAAATAAAGCGGCCGTTTTGCCCGTAATATTCCATGCCCAACGCGGTTTTGGCGATTACGGCATAGATAAACGCGGCGATAAAGCTGGCGATGGCGGTGCGCGTATTGTCATCGGCCATCACCAAATTCATGGCGCGTGGTGTGGCACCATTGGCCGCTGATGAAAACGCCGACACCATAATCGACAGCGAAAACGTGCTTACCGAAAGCATACTTGATGCCACAATGCTCAACAGGCCGTCTAAGGTGCTGCGTTCAATATCGGGCAAGATACCCGCTTGCAACATATCACCGAAAAAGCGCGCAATAAAGGCAAAAATCACGGCAAAAATCGCCCAATAAGCGGGTACCAGCCAAAGTTGGTTGGCTGGTTTCTTCACAGCAATCAGCCAGCGGTAAAAAGTATTGGTCATGAGTTTTAAAAAAATGCACAAGCAAAACACAATTATAAATCAATCAGGCGGGCAAACCTATTTCCACGCTTTTTTGCTTGAATTCCCTTTCAGACGGCCTTATCATCATTGTCAATCTCGTTCATATAATAAAGGCACACAATCATGCAGGATATTCAACAATACGTCCGCGACACCGCCACCGCGGCCAAACAGGCTTTCTATCTGATGGCAAACGCCACCACCGCACAGAAAAACGCCGCGCTGTTGCGCATGGCCGAATTGATTGCGCAGCACCAAACCGCCATTCTGGCTGCCAACGCGCAAGACATGGAAAACGCTGCCGCCAAAGGCTTGGATTCCGCCCTGCTCGACCGCTTGAAATTAACAGAAAAAACTGTCGAATCCATGTGCGAAGGTTTGCGCCAAGTGGCCGCGCTGCCTGATCCGGTCGGCGAGATGGACGAATTTCGTACCCGCCCAAACGGTTTGCAAATCGGTAAAATGCGCGTGCCGCTGGGTGTGATCGGCATCATTTACGAATCACGCCCAAACGTTACCATCGATGCAGCCGCCTTATGCCTGAAATCCGGCAATGCCTGCGTGTTGCGTGGCGGCAGCGAAGCCTTTGAAAGCAATATGGCAATTGCCAAACTCATCCGCCAAGCGCTGACCGAAAACGATTTACCGCCGGCCGCCGTGAGCGTGATTGAAAACACCAGCCGCGAAAGCGTCGGCACCATGCTGCAAAGCCCTGAACTGATTGATGTCATCATTCCGCGCGGCGGCAAATCGCTGGTTGCCCGCATCGCCGCCGAAGCACGCGTGCCGGTGATTAAGCATCTCGACGGCATTTGCCATGTGTACATCGACCAAGCCGCCGATACGCAAAAAGCCATTGGCATCGCCTTCAATGCCAAAACTTCCCGCTACGGCACTTGCAACACCATGGAAACCCTGCTGATTCACGCCACACGCGCCGAAGAAATGTTGCCTTTGCTGGCAGAAAAATACGCAGAAAAACAAGTCGAGCTGCGCGGTTGCGAACGCACTTTGGCGATTTTGCACAACATCAACGCCGCCACCGAAGAAGATTGGGACACCGAATACCTCGCCCCTGTTTTAGCGGTGAAAATTGTCGATGACTTGACCCAAGCTATCGCCCACATCAACACCCACGGCAGCCACCACACCGATTCCATCATCACCGAGTCTTACACCGATGCGCAAGTCTTCCTGCGCGCAGTGGACAGCGCCAGCGTGATGGTCAACGCGTCCACCCGTTTTGCTGACGGCTTTGAATACGGCTTAGGCGCAGAAATCGGCATTTCCACCGACAAAATCCACGTGCGCGGCCCGGTTGGCTTACACGGTCTGACTTCGCAAAAATGGGTTGTGTTGGGCAACGGCCAAGTACGTGTTTAAACCCGATTATCAAGGCCGTCTGAAAGCTTATTTTCTTTTCAGACGGCCTGAGACCTTTGCAAAATCCTAGATTTGAGTACAGTTCAAAGTTGTAGCAGCGCGCAATGAAGAAATGTGCCAAAGATAGGGATTTTGCAAAGGTCTCGGCCTCATCATTGATATAACAAAATCATCTTTATTATAAACAAACCATTCTTTCCCATTTTCAGGCGGCCTCGTTAAAGTATCGGCAAACCCAATATGAAGGAACGCACATGACCGCCACCACCGCCCCATTACTCCGTTTCATCACCGCTGGCAGCGTTGACGACGGCAAATCCACCCTAATCGGCCGCCTGCTCTACGACAGCAAAACCCTGCTGACCGACCAAATCGACAAGCTCAACAAAGCCTCTGAAAACGGCGACACACCCGATTTCGCCAGCCTCACCGACGGCTTGGCCGCCGAGCGCGAACAAGGCATCACCATCGACGTGGCCTACCGCTATTTCGCCACACCAAAACGCAAATTCATCATCGCCGACACGCCCGGCCACGAACAATACACCCGCAACATGGTCACCGGCGCTTCGACCGCCGATGCCGCCATCGTCTTGGTCGATGCCACCCGCGTTGATTTCAGCGGCGAAGAACCAGTTTTACTGCCGCAAACCAAGTGCCACAGCGCCATTTTGAAACTGCTCGGCTGCCCGAACATCATTGTCGCCGTCAACAAACTCGACTTGCTCGATTTTGACGAAAGCAAATACCAAGCCATCACCGCCGCCTATCAAAAGCTCGCCCAACAAATCGGCCTCACCGCCGACGTGCATTTCCTGCCCATCAGCGCCTTGAAAGGCGACAACATCGTCAACGCCAGCGCGCAAACGCCGTGGCATCAGGGTTTGCCTTTGCTGCCGCTCTTGGAAAGCCTGCCCGTTTCCCGTAAAGACGCGCTCGCCCAAGCCACCCATTTCCCCGTGCAACGTGTGGCGCGCCAAGACGGCAGCAGCAGCGACGATTTCCGCGGCTACCAAGGCCGTTTGGAAGCAGGCCGTCTGAAAGTGGGCGATGCAGTCAAAGTATTACCCAACGGCCAAACCGCCAAAATCGCCGAGATTTACAATCCGAACGGCAAAACCGATACTGCCGAAGCCGGCGAAGTATTGACCATTACGCTCGACACCGACATCGACATCTCGCGCGGCAATGCCATCGTCGCCGCCGACAGCCCTGTTGCGCCAAGCCAGCAATTCCAAGCCGCGCTGTGTTGGTTCGACGATATTCCGCTCAACCCGCGCCGCAAATACCTGCTGAAACACACCACCCAAACCGCCGCCGTCAAAATCAGCGAAATCGCCTACGTTTGGGACGTAAACACCCTAAGCCAAGTGCAATCCGCCACCGAGCTGAAACTCAACGATATCGGCAGCGTCAGCCTGAAAACCCAACAGCCGCTCAACGCCACTACCTACGAGCAAAGCCCGGCCACTGGTGCGTTTATCATCATCGATGAAGCCACCAACCACACCGTCGCCGCCGGCATGATTCGCGGGGGTGATGAAGCGGATACCTTTGAGATTTAACACCGGTTTCGTTAGAAATAACCATGCCGTCTGAAAGATATGCTTTCAGACGGCATTATTGTTAAGTTTAGCAAAAATATGCCATAATATTTCGATTTTTTTAACCGGTCTAAAACATGGCTAACGATATTACTTTCAATAAAACCTTCTCCCGTTGGGCAGTTTATCGCGCCGGCCTGAAACAAACTTTTGTTTTTTGGCTTTCACTCATCTTGGCATTCAGCTTAGAACGTTTTCTCATGCTGAATCATTTTGTTTCCGAAAATATTACCCAACAATATCGTGATGATATTACACCACTGTTTTTAAAAGGTTTATTGTTTGATATTAAAGCCTCATCGCTCTTATCTGCCGTCGCCTTTCTATTGCTTTTGGTAAGCTTAATCCACCCGACATTGGCACGCATTTATCAAAAAATCCACAAAAAACTTTTAACCTTATTCTTCGTCATTTCCATCGCCTTTGCCTTGGGCAACTGGTTTTATTTCTCTGTTTATGAAAAACAATTTGATGTTTTTGTCTTCGGGCTGTTTGATGAAGACACCAATGCGGTTATTAAAACCATTTGGTCGGATTACCCCGTTGTTTCCGGCAGCTTGGCATTGCTGGTTTTGGGCGGATTATTTGCTTGGTTGCTCAACAAATTACCACGCGCCAATCAACAGGCAGCTGCACCGGTATGGCTCTGGGTTGCCGGTATTGTGCTGCCATTATTGGCGTTAACATTAGGCATTCGCGGTTCCGTGGGCAAATTTCCTTTGCGCCAAACCGCCATGCAGATTTCCGCCGCTCCGCAATTGAACAAACTGGTTCCTAATGCCTTGATTTCTTTAGACTGGGCAAGAAAAGAATATCGCAACAGCAGCTATTTTGAGCCTGTCAGCGATGCAGACGGCAGCCGCATAATCAGTCAACTCTTGGAAACTGAAGCAACTGCTGATTTACAGCAGCTGGTAAAAAACACGCCTGCCAACCCTACCGTAGCGCAGAAAAAACCGAATATCGTGTTGGCCGTGATGGAGAGCATGAGCAGCCATTTATTGGATTTCGACAATGCCGAAAGAAACTTATTAGGCCGTCTGAAACCGCATTGGCAATCAGATTGGGTATATAAAAAGTTTATTTCTGAAGGCGATGGCACCAGTGATACCCTACACCGCCTGTTTGTGCGCAGCCCCCGCTTAGACTTAAGCCAATCGACTGCGAAAAACAAAACCTTCATCAGCAATATGTTCAAACCTTATGCCGATGCCGGTTATCACATTGTTTATCTCACCGCAGGCAACGGCGGCTGGCGTGATTTTGATACCTTCCTGCGTCATTTGGGTGTGGATGAAATCATTGATGAAAATGGCTTGAAAGACCGCTTCCCTGAAGCGAAATCCAGCACATGGGGGATTCCTGATGAGTATATGTTCCGCTATGCAGAAGAATTGCTGCAAAAAGCAGAACAGCAAAAGCAGCCCGTATTCATCATGATGCTGTCTGTCACCAACCATCCGCCTTACCGCTTACCCGATACGCAACAAAGTGTCGATTTCCGCTTAACAGAATCTGAATCCGCTCGCTTAAAAGCATTGGCGCAAGGTAAAGAATTGAATGAGATTTTCAACACCTTCCGCTACAGCAACGACCAATTGGGCGGCTTTATCGCCAACGTGAAGCAAACAACGCCCGATACCATTATCGCAGCAACAGGCGATCATAATATGCGTGCCATCGGCTACCCCGAAGCCAATGAAGTGGCTTTAGGGCATGGTGTGCCATTTTATCTTTATGTTCCGGAGAAATACCGCCATCAAACAGTGTATCAGCCGGAGCGAGCGGGTTCGCATAAGGATGTTTTACCGACACTGTATCATTTAAGCCTGTCTGATACACCTTATTACGACACAGGCTGCAATCTGACTGCGCCACAAGCCAATTCGCCTTGGTGCGGTTATGGTTACAATAAAGAAGTGCTCATTACTGAAAACGGCTTCTATCATCTGCATAATCAAAAATTCCACCCTTGGTCTAAAACACAAGGAGATTTGCATGCTGATTCGCCTACCCAGCCGAATGAACACGACCTGAAACACATCAAAAAAGGCAGCGTGTACACGGAATTTCTCGAATGGCAAATTAACCGCATCGTCACCGCCCAGTAATAACAATGCCGTCTGAAAGCAAACCTTTCAGACGGCATTTTCTGATTGCTAACCAATCACACCGCCGCTTCGCTGCGCTCACCCGTGCGGATACGGATTGCTTCTTCCACCGGGTACACAAAAATCTTGCCGTCACCGATTTTGCCCGAACGGGCGTTTTCGATGATGGCTTCGATGGCGCGTTCCACATCATGATCGGCCAACACCAGCTCAATTTTCACTTTCGGCAGGAAATCGACGGCGTATTCTGCACCGCGGTAGATTTCAGTGTGACCCTTTTGGCGGCCGAATCCTTTTACTTCGGTCACGGTCATGCCGGTGATGCCGATTTCGGTTAAGGCTTCGCGCACGTCGTCGAGTTTGAAAGGTTTAATGATGGCTTCGATTTTTTTCATGGCTGGCTTTCTATTTGTTTTTCAGACGGCATACATTAATCATCAAGTTAATCATCAAGGCCGTCTAAACAGGAAAAGATGACTGGAAAATTATCACAATCCGCTTTTTTATTCAATCGCGTTTTATGGTGTGAATTGTTGACACTTCGCGGCAAAATACCCAAGCAAAATAGCCCTATTATGCGTATAATATCGTTTTTCCCAACCGCATTTGAGAGCCGAATCCATGTCTGTTGTTTTGCCCTTGCGCGGCGTTACCGCCCTGTCTGATTTCCGTGTTGAAAAACTGTTTCAAAAAGCAGCCGCCACCGGCCTGCCTGAAGCGAAGCTGGAAAGCGAATTTTGGTATTTTGTCAGCAGCGAAAATACTTTAGACGCTGAGACCGTTGAAAAACTGCAAGCCTTGCTGGAAGCTGACCGTGTTGCCGAAACACCAAAGCCCACAAACGGCTTGCATTTATTTTTGATTACCCCACGCTTGGGCACGATTTCGCCTTGGGCTTCTAAAGCCACCAACATCGCGGAAAACTGTGGTCTTGAGAGCATCGAGCGCATTGAGCGCGGCATGGCGGTGTGGATTCGCGGCGATTTGACTGCCGAGCAGCAACAACAATGGGCGGCGCTGTTGCACGACCGCATGACCGAAAGCGTGTTGACCGACATTGATGCGGCGGCGCAATTGTTCCACCACATCCAATCGGAAACTTTCTCAACCGTCGATTTGTTAAACGGCGGTAAAGAAGCCTTGGTCAAAGCCAACAGCGAAATGGGCTTGGCCTTGTCGCCTGACGAAATCGATTATTTGGTGGAAAACTACCAAGCCTTAGGCCGTAATCCGAGCGATGTCGAGCTGATGATGTTCGCACAAGCCAACTCGGAACACTGCCGCCACAAAATCTTCAACGCCGATTTTATTTTGAACGGCGAAAAACAGCCTAAGTCGCTGTTCCGCATGATTCGTGACACCCACGAAGCCCACCCTGAAGGCACAGTCGTGGCCTACAAAGACAACTCTTCCGTGATTGAAGGCGCGAAAATCGAGCGTTTCTATCCTAATGCCGCCGATAACCACGGCTACCGTTTCCACGAAGAAGACACCCACATCATCATGAAAGTGGAAACCCACAACCACCCGACCGCCATCGCCCCATTTGCAGGCGCGGCCACCGGAGCGGGCGGTGAGATTCGTGACGAAGGTGCGACCGGTAAAGGTTCGCGCCCGAAAGCAGGCTTGACCGGCTTTACCGTGTCCAACCTGAATATCCCCGGTTTGGAACAGCCTTGGGAACAAGGCTACGGCAAACCCGGCCACATCGCTTCGCCTTTAGACATCATGATTGAAGGCCCAATCGGCGGCGCGGCGTTTAACAACGAATTCGGCCGCCCTAATCTGCTGGGCTATTTCCGCACCTTTGAAGAAAAAGTCGACGGTCAAGTGCGCGGCTACCACAAGCCGATTATGATTGCCGGCGGCTTGGGCAACATTCAGGCGCAGCAAACGCATAAAGACGAAATCCCTGAAGGCGCATTATTAATCCAACTCGGCGGCCCGGGCATGCTGATTGGTCTCGGAGGCGGCGCGGCTTCGTCTATGGATACCGGTACCAACGACGCTTCTTTAGACTTTAACTCGGTACAACGCGGCAACCCTGAAATCGAACGTCGCGCGCAAGAAGTCATCGACCGCTGCTGGCAGCTGGGCGACGACAATCCGATTATCTCCATTCACGACGTGGGCGCGGGCGGCTTGTCAAACGCTTTCCCTGAATTGGTTAACGATGCCGGCCGTGGTGCAAAATTCAAGCTGCGCGATGTGCCTTTGGAAGAACACGGCCTGACCCCACTGCAAATCTGGTGTAACGAATCGCAAGAGCGTTATGTGTTGTCGATTTTGGAACAAGATTTAGACACCTTCCGCGCCATTTGCGAACGTGAACGCTGCCCGTTTGCCGTGGTTGGTGTGGCCACCGATGACGGTCATCTGCAAGTGCGTGATGATTTGTACGACAACAATCCGGTCGATTTGCCGCTGAATGTTTTGCTCGGCAAACCACCTAAAACCACCCGCAACGACACCACCGTAACGCCGTCTGAAAGCCAGTTTGACTCTTCTGCCATCGACATCACCGAAGCCGCTTACCGCGTGCTGCGCTTGCCGACTGTCGCTGCAAAAAACTTCCTGATTACCATCGGCGACCGCAGTGTGGGTGGCATGACCCACCGCGACCAAATGGTCGGCAAATACCAAACACCGGTAGCCGATTGCGCCGTGACCATGATGGGTTTCAACACCTATCAGGGCGAAGCGATGTCTATGGGCGAAAAACCGACTGTCGCCCTGTTTGACGCACCGGCTTCCGGCCGCATGTGTGTCGGCGAAGCGATTACCAACATCGCCGCTGTCAACATCGGCGAGATGGGCAACATCAAACTTTCCGCCAACTGGATGGCCGCCTGCGGTACCGAAGGCGAAGACGAAAAACTCTACCGCACAGTCGAAGCCGTTTCCCAAACCTGTCAGGAACTGGGCATCAGCATTCCCGTGGGCAAAGATTCGCTATCGATGAAAACCGTATGGCAAGACGAAGCAGAACAAAAATCCGTGGTTTCGCCTTTGAGCCTGATTATTACTGCGTTCGCGCCGGTAAAAGACGTGCGCAAAACCATCACGCCTGAATTGCAAAACGTGTCAGACAGCACCTTGCTGCTGATTGACTTGGGCAACGGCCAAGCCCGCATGGGCGGCTCGGCTTTGGGTCAGGTGTATAATCAAATGGCAGGCCAAGCGCCGGATATTGAAGCAGGCCGTCTGAAAGCATTTTACAACGCCATTCAGCAATTGGTTGCCGAAGACAAACTGCTGGCCTACCACGACCGTGGCGACGGCGGTTTGTTTGCAACCTTGGCGGAAATGGCGTTTGCCGGCCGCGTGGGTTTGAATGTGGACATCAGCGCATTGACCGCTGCACAAGCAGACCAAAACGCTGCCGCTGCCCGTGCCTTGTTTAATGAAGAATTGGGTGCAGTAATTCAGGTGAACGCGGCCGATTTAGCGGCTGTAGAAGCCTTGTTTGCCCAAGCCGGTATTGATGTACACAACGTCGCTACCTTGGCTGCCGATGAAAAAATCGTTATCCGCAACGCAAACGGCATCTTGCTGGAACAATCCCGCGCCGACCTGCAACGTGCATGGCAAGAAACCAGCCACGCCATTCAAAAGCTGCGCGACAATCCGGCCTGCGCCGACAGCGAGTTTGCCTTAATCGGCGACAACCAACGCAGCGCGCTGTTTGCCGATTTGACTTTTGATGTGAATGAAAACATCGCTGCGCCGTTTATCAACAGCGGTGTAAAACCGAAAATCGCTGTCTTGCGCGAACAGGGCGTGAATGGCCAAATTGAAATGGCCGCCGCCTTTACCCAAGCCGGTTTTGATGCCTATGACGTGCATATGTCGGACCTGATGAGCGGCCGCGTGAATCTCGACACCTTCCAAATGCTGGCGGCGTGCGGCGGCTTCAGCTACGGCGACGTATTGGGCGCGGGCGAAGGCTGGGCGAAATCGATTCTGTTCCACCCTGCTTTGCGCGACCAGTTTGCCGCCTTCTTCGCCAATCCGAACACGCTCACGCTGGGTGTGTGTAACGGCTGCCAAATGGTCAGCAACTTGGCCGACATCATTCCGGGTACCGCTACATGGCCTAAATTCAAACGCAACGAAAGCGAACAGTTTGAAGCGCGTTTGACTATGGTGAATGTGACCAAATCGCCTTCGCTGATTTTGAACGAAATGCAAGGCGCCAGCCTGCCGGTGATTGTCAGCCACGGCGAAGGCCGCGCCGACTTTGCACTCAAAGGCGGCCAAGTACCGGCCGATTTAGCCATCGCGCTGCAATACGTTGATGGTTTGAACCAAGTCACCCAAACCTATCCGCTCAACCCGAATGGCTCGCCGCAAGGCATTGCCGGCGTCACCAATGCCGACGGCCGCGTTACCATCATGATGCCGCATCCGGAACGCGTCTTCCGCGCTGCGCAAATGAGCTGGAAACCTGAAAACTGGGCGGAACAATCCGGCTGGGCGCGTCTGTTTGCCGGTGCGCGTAAAGCATTGGGTTAATCCGCCAACTAAGGTTTGAATATCAAGGCCGTCTGAAAAACACTTTTCAGACGGCCTCAGCTTTTTTGCATTCTGCTCCATATAGAGTATGATAAAGCCTGATTTGCTTTCTAGGCCGTCTGAAACATGAAACACGCTTTTATTCTCAGCGATTACGAGTATCCGGAATGCGACACCAAGCCGTTTGCCTTGCTCACCGCCAATCCGACCAAAATGCACCATTATGTCGCACAAACCGAGCAGCGGCAGCACGCGCATAATTCGTCGGTTGGCACGCAAAACCAAAACGTGTACCGCCTGCCGATCAGCCTGTTTCACAAGCCTTATCGCGGCGAAGTGGATAATGTGAATATTATCACCAATCTGGCCGCCAAAAACCTTTACACGCTAACCTTTGTTGAAGATTCGCCCAATCAATACAATCTCGAAAGCTGGTTCAACCGTCATGAAAGCGGCTATGAAGATTCATGCCAAATGCTGCGCAGCCTGCCTGCAGGCCATCTGAAAGCGCCCGATGCCATTTGGCGGATTCTGCGCTTGAAGCTATTGGGCATTTTGCGCAACCCAAACAACCACAAAACCTTGTTTGCCCACCGCCTGCACCAAGCCATCCGCCGCCAATTGCCTGATGTGAGCCGCGAATTCGTGCATTTAATCCGCGCACGCGACCCGAAGCGCATCCGCTCAATTTTGCAGGATTTCGATTTCAATTTTCACGGTTATGTCAATTGGCTGTCGAATCTTTACGGCATGTTGAGCGACGGCGTGTCGCAACCTTCGCTGTTTGAACAGATGTTCCGCGCGGCGTTTGATGTGCCCGAAGCGGTAAAAATCGAGCTTTACCGCTATCCTAACAACTCAGGTTTGTGTCTGTTTAACGACCGCTCGTTTTGCCTGCAGGAATCGAAAAAAGAAATCAGCGTCGGCGTGAACCTCACCCACGATATGTTCGCCATCGTGCATGTAAAGCTGGAATTATGGCGCACGCTGAAAAGCGAGTTCCCCCACAAGCAAACGCGCAAACAAGGCGAAATCCATATTTACGACCACAACCAAACCCAACGCCTGACCTACAACCGCTTAACCATCAAACAAGCCCGCGCCGCCGTGTACGGCTTAAGCCGCAACCACCGCGATTATGTGCAGGAATAGACATTATAAAAAAAGGAATAACATGAAAATCACCCCAGTCAAAGCATTCAATGACAACTATATTTGGATGATTCAAGAAGGCAATCTGGCCGTCTGCATCGATCCGGGCGATGCCACACCGGTATTAAAGTTTCTCGTCAACAACCGCCTGATGCTCGCGCAAACATGGATTACCCACCACCATGACGACCACCGCGGCGGCGCAGCGGCCTTGTGGCGCACATTTTTGGAATCACCGGTTTACGGCAACAGCGACATTCCCGAAGCCACCCACCGCGCCGAAGCAGGTTTGCAGATTCCGTTTGGCGACGGATTGGCCACCGTTTGGGCCACACCCGGCCACACCAGCCATCATTTAAGCTATCTGTTTGAAACTTCAGACGGCCTGCATGTTTTCTGCGGCGACACCTTGTTCAGCGCAGGTTGCGGCCGCGTGTTCACCGGCACGATTGAAGAATTGTTCGACAGCTTTCTGCGTTTCAACCAATTGCCGGAAAACACTTTGTTTTACCCCGCACACGAATACACGGCCTCCAACTTACGCTTTGCCGCCCACATCGAGCCGGACAACGCCGACATTCAGACGGCCTTGCGCGAAGCCGAATCCGCCAGCGCCCCAACCTTGCCGGTAACACTGTTGCACGAGCGCAAAGTCAATCCGTTTTTACGCGTCGGCTTGCCACAGGTTTGGGAACGCGTAGAAAGCTTGAGCGGCAAAAAATTGAATACCGAATTGGAAGTGTTTGCCGCCTTACGTGAATTGAAGAATCAATTTTAAGGCCGTCTGAAAAGCAGTTTGATACCTTTGCAAAACTCGTCAATTTTCAGAAATCTTTAAACCGTCATTCCAGCGTAGGCGGGAATCCAGAATGTAAAATTACTGAAATAATTCAATATTCCTGAAAACTATCAGTCTGGATTCCCGCCTACGCGGGAATGACGGGCATAGTTTTCTTTGTTCAAATTGAGTTTTGCAAAAGTCTCAGTTTGTGAGCTTTTTAAATTGCAAAAAGGCCGTCTGAAACATCATGTTTCAGACGGCCTTTTGTATGGGAAAGCCAATATTGCCTGTTATTTCTTCTTATCCTGCTTCAAATCCACCAAGCGCGTGCCGGCCAAGAAATCATATAAAAACTGACGGTCGGGATTCAGTAGCGCAAAACCCCACGGCAGAATCAGCCAAAACAAGGCCGCACCGAATGCGAGCATCGGCGGAATGTTCAGAAAATGGCGCAATCCGGCATAAGCCAGCATGGGGATAAACACCACAAACACGCACGCCCAGATGAAACGTTGGCGCAGTTGGTGCAGCGGCGGTTGCACGTTTTGCTGATTGTCCAAGCCGATTTTCCAAGTTTGCATCGCCAGCGTTTGGCCTTTTTGCAGCCAGTTCATGCGGAAGTAATACCACCAAAAACCAATCACCAACACGCAGGTGACAAAGCTGGATAAATAGGTAGAAATCGGATTGAGAAAAATCGCCAGTATGCCCGACAAAATCGCGGCAATGGCGGTCACGGCACCAACCAGCAGCATTTCATACATCAAGGCGGCAAGGCGGCGTTTGAGGGAAACAGTGGGAAACCGGGTCATGGGCATAATATGTAATACAAAGGCTGAGAACTTTGCAAAACTTCTTCAAAAGCCACTGCACAAAAAATCGACGTCATTCCCGCGCAGGCGGGAATCCATTTATGGAAACGGAAACCTATTAAATAGAAATAGTTTCTTAAATACCAAGATAGATTCCCGCCTGCGCGGGAATGACGGCTGTTTTGGTGTTAATGATGGTTCATGAAGTTTTGCAAAGGTCTCAGGCCGTCTGTAAGACCAAAGCGAAATCAGGAAATAATTTCGCTTCGACCTATTTCAGACGGCCTGTCGGTTTAAAATCAACGGTGCGGGCGTTTTTGGCCTTTGGCTTGTTGCGCCGCCATTTGGTTCATTTCCTGACGGGTCGGGCGTTTTTTAAACATGGCATGCGCTTCGTCAACCGAACATTTTTGCGACAAACAAATCAAAGTAATCGCATCTTTTTGCGCTTGGCCGCCACGGTGATACATGCGGCGCAAGTTGGCTTCGTTGATGCGGCCTTTTTCAGGGTCGATGTCGAATTTTTTCAGGCGCTCAATAAATTGGCGTTGCTGGCGGCGCGAAGTCCACACGAAACCACCGGCAGCGGCAGCCATAATGATGACGGCAATCAAAATGGCCAGCGGCCATGAATCGACGATCAACACCAACAGCAGGCTCAAAACGGCGGTGGCCAGAATCATCAGGCCGGCTAAGCGGATTTTTGCTTTTGTATCCATGGATTGTGTTTCCTTAAAACAGTTTGAGGCCGTCTGAAAAAATTCCGTTGAGCTTTTCAGACGGCCTTGGAATGATTTAACGCTATTTTACAGTATTTTCTTGCTTCAGGGGAAAGATTGGCGGCTTTTTCATTGAAACGGGCGAATCGTTTTACACCGCCAAACCCATCACTAATTGTTTGAATTCCGTCCACGCATCGCCCTCTTCTGCGCCTTTAATCATGCGGTCAATTTTGGCGCAGGTTTGCAGCGCGTCCAGCAGCCGGCTGATGGGAATCCGGTTTGCCGCCATCGGTGCCAGCGTTTGTTTTTCGCCCCACAGGCGCAGGCTGTTGCGGAACGATTGGATATTCTGCCCTTGTTTCAACGCAGCGGTCAGTCTAATCAGCGTGCGGATGTCTTCGGCCACCGCCCACAGCAGCAACACCGGCTCTTCGCCATCCGCTTCCAAACCATCAAGCAAACGCGCCACACGTTGCGCATCGCCTTTCATCCACGCCCCTGCCAGTTGGAACACATCAAAACGCGCCACATTGGCCACCGCCGCTTCGGCATCGGCCATGTTCAGCAAATGGCCTTTCGGGTGCAGCAAGGCCAGTTTGTCGATTTCCTGCTTGGCAGCCAGTAGATTGCCCTCAACGCGTTCGGCAAACAAAGCCAACGCATCGTTTTCAATTTCCAAGCCCCATTTTTTCAGACGGCCTCGAATCCATGCTGGTAAGACTGCCGCACCCACCGCTTTGGCTTCCAGCATCACACCGTTTGCTGCCAGCGCGCCAAACCATTTGGCTTGCGTTTGCGCTTTTTCCAGCTTGGGCAACATGATGACGGTGACGGTGTCTTCGGGTAACTGTTGGGCAAAATGCTGCAGCGCTTCACCGCCGTTTTTGCCCGGTTTGCCGTTGGGAATGTGCAATTCGAGCAGTTTCAAATCGGCAAACAAACCCATGCTGCCCGCCGATTGCAGCCACTCATTCCAATCAAAATTAGTTTCGGCGGTATGCACTTCGCGGTTGAGATAGCCCTGCTGCCGTGCGGCTGCACGCAAGGTATCAAGCACTTCAATCCGCAATAAATCTTCTTCGCCGTGAATAACATACAGGGGCTTGAGCGGCATATCGGCACTGAGCTGCTCGATATTCATCGCCGCCATTTACTGCGTCGCTTTCAAAAAGGTCAGGCGGCGCACGATTTGGTCGGCAGCATCGGTGCGCATTTCCGACCAGATGTTTTGTTCTTCTTCGGCTTTACCCAACACTTCGCTGTCGGCGTAATCCATGGTGCGGTGTACCATCACGCTCATCGGTTCGCCCACCGGCTCGCCGTTGCGGGTCGCTTGTGCATCCACGCGCAGCATCAGCAGGTATTCGTTGATATCGGCTGCACGGGTGATGGTGTAAATATCGCGGCGTGTTTCAATGTGGGTCACATTCACCGTCATTTGTGCCTGATCCATACCGACCGGACGGCCGTCTGAACGGCGCAGAGAATTTTCCAAAGCCTGTTGCAATGCGCCGCCGTTAACATACCAGTTTTGATAGGGCAGCGGCTGCGAGGTGCCGGCCGTGCCTTTCAAATGGAAACCGCAGGAAGCCAGCAGTAATACAGCGGCGGTCAGGATGATTTTTTTCATGTTAGGCTTTCGTTTTCAAGACGAGAATAGCTGGATTATAGCGGATTATCAGGCCGTCTGAAATCTTTGGGTTTCAGACGGCCTAATGAGATAAAAGCGACTTCGGCCAAACTTATTGAATCAAGGCCGTCTGAAAAGCAATAAACTTTTCAGACGGCCTCGCAATACTTTCAACTTATAGAAGCATTATACTTCATTATCCAGCCAAATCGCGCTCACCATACGGCCGGTCTGCCCGTCGCGGCGGTAGGAGAAAAAGCTGTCACGCTCCAATACGGTGCAATGTTCGCCGCCGTAAATCATACTTACGCCCTCGCGCTGCAGCACCATTCGCGCCAAAGCATACATATCGGCCAGATATTTGCCACCGCCGATGGATTCAAATGCGCTTTCGGCAGCGGGCATTTGTGCGGTAAACGCATCAAACACGTCCTGCCCCACTTCAAAAGCTTCCGGCCCAATCGCCGGCCCCAAGTAGGCCATGATTTCTAAAGGTGCTACCTGCATGGCGCACACGGTATTTTGAAGCACACCACCCGCCAAACCACGCCAACCGGCATGTGCCGCAGCCACAACCGTCCCTGCTTTATCGCAAAACAAAACCGGCAGGCAATCGGCGGTCATGCTGGCACAAGCGGCTTTGCCGGTGGTATCGACGCTGGCATCGGCATCGATAAGCGTTGCCAGCGCATCAGTGGCGTTCACCACAATATCGCTGTGGATTTGATTGAGGTAGGCAACGGGCAAACCGATTTGGTTTTGCACGATTTCGCGGTTGCGCGCCACATGCTCGGGGTTATCGCCGACATGCGCGCCGATATTCAGGCTGTGAAACGGCGCTTCACTCACCCCACCGTTGCGCGTGGTGATTAAGGTTTTCACATTGGCAGGCGCAGGCCAATCAGCAGTCAGGAAAGTTTTGCTTTGCGCTTTAATGCCCAAGGTTTCGCTTAAGGTTTTCATGCAGTTCCTTTTTTCAGACGGCCTATTTCATTAATAGGCCGCCTGAAACATTATTCTCGTACATAAACGACTTCAACATCGTAATCGTCTTCGTTCCAATCATCGTCATCATCACTATCGAGCTTGTCTTGCCATTCTTCTTCATGGCTCAACGATGAATCCAAACCGGCTTCCAAACGCAATACTGAAAGCAGATGGTAAATATCATCCGGCAACGGCGCTTCAAACGACACCGTTTCATTGGTTTTCGGATGAACAAAGCTCAAACGGTAAGCATGCAAGGCTTGGCGCGCGCCCAAAGCCTTCACCGCTTCTTTCACGCCTTCGCTGCACGGATGGCGTGGGTTGCCGTAAACCGGATCCGCCGCCAACGGGTGATTGGCTTCGCGCATGTGCACGCGGATTTGATGGGTGCGGCCGGTTTCCAAAGCGCATTCGATATAGCTGTGCGACAAATAGCGTTCCAGCACTTTCACATGAGTCACAGCAGGTTTACCGCCATATTTCACCACCGCCATTTTCAAGCGATTATGCGGATCGCGGCCGATTAAAGTGTCGATTTTACCGTCAAACGGCACCACACCGTTGGCTACGGCACGGTAAATGCGTTTCACCGTACGCGCTTGAAGCTGCTGCACCAAAGAAGTTTGCGCCGGTAAATTTTTCGCCACCACCATCAAACCGCTGGTTTCTTTGTCCAAACGATGCACAATCCCCGCACGCGGTACTTGGCTTAGTTCCGGGCAATGTGCGAGTAAGCCGTTTAATAACGTGCCTGTCCAGTTACCCGCAGCGGGATGCACCACCAGCCCGGCAGGTTTGTTGATAACAATCACGGTATCGTCTTCGTAAACAATATCCAAATCCATCGTTTCAGGCGTAAACGCCAGATTTTCTTCGCTCGGACGCACGGTAACTGTGATAAACTCTCCGCCAATCATTTTTGCTTTCGGCTGGGCAGGTTTGTCGTTTACCATGACATCGCCGTCTTTAATCCAAGTGGTCAGGCGGCTGCGCGAATAATCGGGCATGAGTTTGGCCAGTGCCGCATCCAAACGCAATCCGGCCATCTCGACAGGAACGGTCAATTTAACACAACTTTCTGCTTCAGGGACTGCCGCAAAGTCTAAATCATCGCTATAATCAGCTTCATTATCAAAGGAAGTATTCTGCATGAAAAAAATTCTTTTATTAGTTTCTTTAAGTTTGGCGCTCAGCGCATGTGCCAATAAAGGCACCATCGATAAAGACGCTCAAATTACTCAGGATTGGAGTGTGGAACAGCTTTATGCTGAAGCACAGGATGAATTGAACAGCAACAATTATACGCGAGCCATCAAGTTATATGAACTGCTGGAATCACGTTTCCCTAATGGCCGCTACGCGCAGCAATCGCAATTGGATACGGCCTACGCATACTATAAAGACGACGAACCGGAAAAAGCCTTGGCCGCTATCGACCGCTTCCAGCGCCATCACCCGCAACATCCGAACATGGATTATGCCTTATATTTAAAAGGCTTGGTATTGTTTAATGAAGATCAGTCTTTCTTAAATAAATTAGCCTCGCAAGACTGGTCCGACCGTGACCCTAAAGCCAACCGCGATGCCTATCATGCTTTTGCCCAATTGGTAGAACGCTACCCGAACAGTAAATATGCACCGGATGCCACAGCACGCATGACTAAATTGGTTGATGCATTGGGCGGTAACGAAATTGCTGTTGCCCGATACTACATGAAGCGAGGCGCATACCTTGCAGCCATTAACCGCGCGCAAAAAATCGTTCAGCAGTATCAAAACACACGTTACGTCGAAGAATCATTAGCCATGATGGAACTGGCTTATAAAAAACTGGAAAAACCGCAATTGGCTCAAGATACCCGCCGTATTTTGCAACAGAACTTTCCAGAAAGTCCGTTCTTAACCCATGAATGGCGCAATGGCGATATGCCTTGGTGGCGTTATTGGAAATAATGTATTGTATTGATATAAGAAATCAGCCTGAAATATTTCAGGCTGATTTTTTTGATTTGTGTTTAATGTATTTTAAACTTTACTAGGGCGTGTCCTCAATTTAACTTAGCATGAATAATAGAGCAAGCCAAGTAAAGCATCGATTTAAAATTACGAGCTAATTTCTCATAGCGAGTA
>NZ_PDBT02000033.1:0-26317 GCF_002551535.2 Neisseria sp. N95_16 | reverse complement strand
CCGCCGACCGAGAAAGACATTGGACTATGAGACACCGGGTGATCTGTTTTCAGCAGCCCTTGCCAATGGCATTTGAGCGTTGCACTTGAAATGCGAATGTAAGGGCTTTTGTAATAGTCGTTTCAAATAAAAATCATACTGCGTTTATATTTAAGGTAAAACTTGATTAAACCTGCCAATCAATTTCCGCCAAACCTTGCGCCTTTAAATACGCATTGGCTTGCGAGAAATGGCGGCAGCCGAAAAAGCCACGATAGGCGGAAAGCGGCGAGGGATGTGGCGCGGTCAACACCAAGTGACGGCTGCGGTCGATAAAAGTGCCTTTTTTCTGTGCGTGGCTGCCCCACAGCATAAACACAATATGCTCGCGGTGTTCGTTAAGCTGGGCGATTACGCGGTCGGTGAAGCGTTCCCAGCCTAAAGGCGCGTGCGAATGCGCTTGTCCGGCGCGCACGGTCAACACCGTATTGAGCAGCAACACGCCTTGTTCCGCCCAGTGCTGCAAATAGCCGTGTTGCGGAATGTGAAAGCCTTCGATGTCGGTGGCCAATTCCTTATAAATGTTCGCCAAAGAAGGTGGAATCTGAATATCCGGCCGCACCGAAAACGACAAACCATGCGCCTGACCTGCGCCGTGATACGGATCTTGCCCCAAAATCACCACTTTCACCTGATGAAACTCGGTTGCCTTAAACGCATTAAACACATCCGCCGCCGGCGGATAAATCACCCGCCCCGACTGCCGCTCTTGCTTGACCGTGTCGATAATGTGTCGGAAATAGGGCTGCTCTTTTTCCGCGCCGATGGCTTCGTGCCAAGTTTGCATAATCGTCTGCCTGTAAACATCAATGCTGCGGATTATAGCATTTTCAGACGGCCTGAAGGCTGTTTGAATGTGTCTTTGAACGGCGCCGATAAATCCATTAAAATAAACATAAAACCGTTTTCATTTACCCGAAAGGAAACATCATGCGTTCACACCGATTGCGCGAACTTTTAGAATTGCTCGAGCCTTATTGGAAACAAGAGCCGGAAATGCACTTAACCCAAATTTTGCAGAAAATTGCCGACGAAGCAGGTTTTGACAAGCCGGTTGCCGAGTTGACCGACGAAGTGATTATCTATCATTTGAAAATGCACGGCAAAGACAAAACCGCGCCTGTGCCGGGAATTGCCAAAGATTACCAAGAAGATTTCAAAACCGCATTGCTGCGTGCGCGTGGGATTTTGAAGGATTGAAAAAAGGCCGTCTGAAAATTATTCAGATGGTTTTCTCTAGACTAATCATTTTCACTTGCCGTAATAACTGCAAGCGTTTGGTTATCAGGGTTATATACGCTCAAACACCACACGCCCCACCAATCCAAGCCTTCATCGAAGTAATTGCTGAATAATGAATTTTCTTGGAAATCATCGGCATATGCTTGATGGCTAACCCAGTCCAAAATCTTGGCTTGAGATTGGTTTAATCCACATAAATCGCAGAAATCCAACCATAAAGCCAAACGTGCAGCTTCATCAATGTTTTGTAACTCATAGGGTGGGTGAATGAACTGATGGCAAAGCTGTGCGCCCCAGTTTTGTGTATATTCAACATGGTTTAAAGACATTTCGTCATAAGCTTGTTGAGGCGATAAAGGCGGTAATGGTGCACAAGACATGCGCTCGGGCATTAAGCGTAAAGTAAAGTATGCATCATCGTCTGCCATTTTCTTAAGCAAGCGTTGTTGGTCTTGTTGATGGCTTTTGGGGTTGGGATGGGCTCGAATATTGTGTAGCTTATGAAGATTTTCTGTGTGTACTTTTTGTCGTAAATCGTCATATTGCGGACGAATCACGTTTTCAAAAAATGCGATGACAGCAGCTTGGTGGTCAGCTTCTGTGGGCGCAGTTGCTTGAGGCCATTTTTTAACGCTGAATTGAAAAGCGCAACCGGATTGTTGCATTCGATATATTAAATCTTGCTGTTGTGTTGTCATGAATAAGGGATGGTTGTGAGGAAGCATTTTTATTCCTTAAAAAAAGCTTTCATGGATAAAAGGCCGTCTGAAAATCAAATCGATTGTTCAGACGGCCTTTGCCATGTTCAAACCTTATTTCAATGCACGAATACCCACCGCATCGCGCACTTCGTCCAACAACACACGCGCTTCTTTGCGGGCTTTGGCGGCACCGGCCTGCAAAATCTCTTCGATTTGGGCGGGATTGGCCGTCAGTGCCGCGTAGCGTTCGCGCGGTTCGGCCAATTCGGCGTTGATTTTGGCGGCCAACAGTTTTTTCGCTTCGCCCCAAGCCAAGCCTTCGGCCAGCATTTGGGTAAATTCGGCGGTTTCAGACGGCGTGGCGAAGGCTTTATAGATTTCAAACAACGGGCTTTCGTCGGGCTGTTTCGGTTCGCCCGGCTCTTTCAGGTTGGTGATGATTTTGTTGACCGATTTTTGGGTTTTCTTGTCGTTTTCCCACAGCGGAATGGTGTTGCCGTAGGATTTTGACATTTTACGGCCGTCTAAGCCGACCAGCAATTCAACCTGCTCGTCAATTTTCACTTCGGGCAGGGTGAACACTTCTTTAAAGCGGTGGTTGAAGCGGCCGGCGATGTCGCGTGCCATTTCCACGTGTTGGATTTGGTCGCGGCCGACGGGAACTTCGTTGGCTTTAAACATCAAAATATCGGCGGTCATCAAAATCGGGTAGCTGTATAAGCCCATTTCGATTTGGTGGTCTTGGTCTTCTTGGCCGTTGTTGAGGTTATCCTGCACGGCGGCTTTGTAGGCATGGGCGCGGTTCATCAGGCCTTTGGCGGTGATGCAGGTCAGAATCCAATTGAGTTCCATGATTTCAGGAATGTCGCTTTGGCGGTAAAACGTGGTGCGCTCGGGGTCAAGACCGCATGAAAGCCAAGTGGCGGCCACGGCTTGGGTGGATTCGTGAATCATTGCCGGATCGTGGCATTTGATGATGCCGTGGTAATCGGCGAGAAACAGAAAAGATTCGGTATCATCGGCTTGCGCGGCGCGGATGGCCGGGCGGATGGCACCGACATAGTTGCCCAAGTGGGGAATACCGGTGGTGGTAACACCGGTAAGAACGCGTTTTTTGCTCATGGTGGATTCCTGTGTTTCGGCTTGAAAAGGCCGTCTGAAAAAGAATAGGGCTTGATTATACCTGATTTGTAGGGATTTTTTCAGACGGCCTTAAAGATAAGGGAAAAGGCCATCTGAAAAGTTATGCACAATTTTAATTATATATAAAACAATAATATAAGATAAAATCATCAAAAAATACGCATTCGCATATTGAGTTATCCACAGATGGCTTTATATAGGGGTTAACAGAATATTTCCACGAGAAGGAAGCAAAAGATGAGATTCGACAAACTTACCGCAAAATTCCAACAAGCGCTGCAGGAAGGTCAAAGCTTGGCCTTAGCCGCAGACAACAGCTATTTGGAAGCAGGTCATGTTTTAAAAGCATTATTAGACGATCAAAACAGCGGCGCGGCGGCATTGCTGGCGCATGCTGGTGTGAATGTGGCGCAGGTGAAAGCCGAATTGCAAACCTTGTTGAACGGTTTCCCGAAAGTATCGGGCAATGGTGGCGAGATTTTACCGAGCCGTGAATTGCAGGCTGTCTTGAACCTGATGGATAAAGCCGCAATGAAGCGCGGTGATGCCTATATTGCCAGCGAATTGTTTTTGTTGGCTTTGGTGCAGCAAAACGATGCCACCGGCAAAGTGTTGAAAAATGCCGGTGCGACCGAACAAAACATCAATGCGGCGATTGATGCTGTGCGTGGGGGACAAACCGTGAATGACGCCAATGCAGAAGACCAACGCGAAGCCTTGAAAAAATACACCACCGATTTAACCCAGCGCGCCCGCGAAGGCAAGCTCGATCCGGTGATTGGCCGCGATGACGAAATCCGCCGCGCGATTCAGGTGTTGCAACGCCGTACCAAAAACAATCCGGTATTGATTGGCGAACCGGGCGTAGGTAAAACCGCCATTGTAGAAGGCTTAGCGCAGCGCATTGTCAATGGCGAAGTGCCGGAATCGTTGCGCGGCAAACGTCTGCTGGTGTTGGACTTGGCGGCCTTGATTGCCGGTGCGAAATACCGCGGCGAATTTGAAGAACGCTTGAAAGCCGTGTTGAACGACTTGGCCAAAGACGATGGCAACACATTGATTTTCATCGATGAAATCCATACTTTGGTCGGCGCAGGTAAAACCGATGGCGCGATGGATGCCGGCAATATGTTGAAACCGGCTTTGGCGCGCGGTGAATTGCACTGTATCGGCGCGACCACTTTAGACGAATACCGCCAATACATCGAAAAAGATGCCGCGCTGGAACGCCGTTTCCAAAAAGTATTGGTGGGCGAACCGAGCGTGGAAGACACGGTAGCGATTTTGCGCGGCTTGCAAGAGCGTTACGAAATTCACCACGGCATCGACATTACCGACCCGGCGATTGTGGCCGCAGCCGAATTGAGCGACCGCTATATTACCGACCGTTTCCTACCCGATAAAGCCATTGATTTGATTGACGAAGCTGCCAGCCGCATCAAAATGGAATTGGATTCCAAACCGGAGCAGATGGACAAACTCGACCGCCGCATTATCCAGTTGAAAATGGAAAAAATGCACGTTGAGAAAGAAAGCGACGAAGCCAGCAAAAAACGCTTGGAGCTGATTGACGAAGAAATCGATGGTTTGCAAAAAGAATACGCCGATTTGGACGAAATCTGGAAAGCGGAAAAAGCCGCATCGTCCAGCTCGGCCGATATCAAAAAACAAATCGATGATTTGAAAGTGAAAATCGAGCAGGCCAAACGCAGCGGCGATTATGCCAAAGCGTCTGAGCTGGAATACGGCGAACTGCCGAAATTGAGCGAGCAACTGGCCGCCGCCGAGAGCAATCCGGAAACCAAAAAAGCCAACAAACTTTTCCGCACTGAAGTGGGCGCGGACGAAGTGGCCGAAATCGTATCGCGCATGACCGGCATTCCGGTGGCGAAAATGATGGAAGGCGAGCGCGAGAAACTGCTGAAGATGGAAGAAGTATTGCATCAGCGCGTGGTCGGCCAAGACGAAGCCGTGCGTGCCGTGGCTGATGCCATCCGCCGCAGCCGCAGCGGTTTGGCCGACCCGAACAAACCATACGGCAGCTTCTTGTTCTTAGGCCCGACCGGTGTGGGTAAAACCGAGTTGTGCAAAACGCTGGCCGGTTTCTTGTTCGACAGCGAAGACCATTTAATCCGCATCGATATGTCGGAATACATGGAAAAACACAGCATCGCCCGCTTAATCGGCGCGCCTCCGGGCTATGTCGGCTACGAAGAAGGCGGCTACCTCACCGAGCAAGTACGCCGCAAACCGTATAGCGTGATTTTGCTGGACGAAGTCGAAAAAGCGCATCCCGATGTGTTCAACATCTTGCTGCAAGTGCTAGATGATGGCCGCCTGACCGACGGACAAGGCCGCACGGTGGACTTCAAAAACACCGTAGTGGTGATGACCTCGAATATCGGCAGCCAGCACATTCAGCAAATGGGCACCGCCGATTACGACGCGCTCAAAGAAGTGGTGATGGAAGATGTGAAAGAGCATTTCCGCCCTGAGCTGATTAACCGCATTGACGAAGTGGTCGTGTTCCACGGTTTGGCGCAGGAACACATCCGCAGCATTGCTAAAATCCAGTTGCGCGGTTTGGAAAAACGCTTGGCAGCGCAAGACTTGCATTTGCGTGTGTCTGACGCCGCTTTGGACATCATCGCCGAAGCCGGCTTCGATCCGGTATATGGCGCGCGACCTTTGAAACGCGCGATTCAAGCCGAGATTGAGAATCCGCTGGCCAAAGCCTTGTTGTCCGGCCGTTATGCACCGGAGAGCGTGATTAACGTAACTGCCGACGGCGACCGCTTGGCATTTGAATAAGCTTAGCTGATTAGTATTAGTTGGTTTAGCAGGCCGTCTGAAAGAACTCCATCTTTCAGACGGCCTTTTGTTTTTATCTTAAATAAGAATAGATTTCATTCGTATTTTAATTTAAGATAAACACCATAGCGTTTTATCGATGGAGTAGTGCGCATGAAATTCAATTTTCCCATTGCCGTCAATATGCACGAATTTTTGAAAACCGGCCGTTTTGATTACATAGAAATCGGCCAAAGCGACGAGCAGATTTTGCAGATGTTTCCCGATCCCGATTGCACATCGCAAGGCTTAATCGTCAAGCAGGGCTTGAATATTTGGCTTTATGGCAACATCGAATTTCATTTTTCAGACGGCATATTGAGCCAAATCCGCTTGGAGCATCTGCCTTTTGGCAGCTTAGACGGCGGGCGTTCGATTTTGCTGCATCCTTGGCTATTTGGCCAGCCGGAAAAGCTGAATTTGAATTTTGTACTCAACCAATTAATCCGTCATCACATCGATTTTTTCAAAATTGAAGATGCGGCCAACGTGATTTTACGCCTGCAAAGCGGTGTGGATTTGGTATTTGAAAAAGACGGGCAGCAGCGTTTGAATACAGTGTGCAAACGTAAAGTGGCATTACCGCAATGGTTGTTGGAGGCCGTCTGAACACATTTAAATGATATTGAATGATGAATAAAAGGTGTAAGGCGTTATCAGTTTGGCTATTCTTTAAAATTAATTGAAATAATCTACTAAATAAGAAAGATGATATTTTAATTATTTTCAAAAACGAAATAAAATTGCTTAAAGCGAGTTTTTCATCTTTTCATGCTAAGGTTAAAATAGCGCACGAACAAACCCTAAGGAAGAAAAGATGAGAAAATTATTGATGGCTGCCGTGTTGTCGGCATTGGCTGTTCAAGCGCACGCCGCAGCAGCACCGGATACTTTGGCAAAAGTGATGAAAAGCAAAGAATTGCTGGTGTGCTCACCGGGTGATTACAAGCCTTTCAGCTTTGACAATAATGGAAAATTTGAAGGCATCGACAATGATTTGGTCGAGCGTTTGGCACAAAGTATGGGCGCGAAAGTCAAGATTGTGAAAAGCAGCTGGCCGACTTTGATTGCTGATTTCAAATCAAAATGTGATTTGGGTGTGGGCGGTATTTCGATTACGTTGCCGCGCCAGCAGCAAGCGTTGATGAGTGAGCCGTATTTTACCAATGGCAAAACACCGCTGGTGCGCTGCGAAGATGTATCTAAATACCAAACGGCCGAACAAATCAACCAGCCGCATGTGCGTATTGTGGCCAATCCGGGCGGCAGCAACGAAAATTATGCCCGCACGGTATTGACCAGCGCCAAGCTGACCATGCACCCTGAAAACCTGACCATTTTTAATGAAGTGGCAGAAGGGCGCGCGGATGTGTTTGTGACAGAAGCAGCCGAAGCGATTGTGAAAACCCATGAACACAAAGGCGTGTTGTGCGGCGTGAATCCGGATAAACCGCTGCGTCCGGCGCAAAATGCTTGGCTGATTCGTGACAATGATTTCCGCTTTAAAGCTTATGTTGACCAATTCCTGCGTTTGGAAAAATTATCCGGCGGATTGGATCAAACCATCCAACGCTGGTTGCCTCGCTAAGTTTTCAATACATAAAAAGGCCGTCTGAAAAATCATTTTCAGACGGCCTTTTTACTAAATGATTATTTCAAAATCGATGAAGAATTTTTATTTCCTTCCACAATCTTCAAGCCTGCGGAAACCAAGCTGCCGATGTCGGCCACGTTGGCCGGCATAATCAAGGTATTGTTTTCTTTAGCCAGTTTGCTGAAGGCTTCGACGTATTGTTCGGCCACTTTCAGATTCACCGCTTCATTACCGCCCGGGTGTTGCAAGGCAGCGGCCACGGCGCGGATGGCATCGGCGTTGGCTTCGGCCACCAAGCGCAGGGCTTCGGCTTCACCTTGGGCGCGGTTGATTTGCGCTTCTTTTTGGCCGCGTGATTCGTTAATCGCTGCCTGCATTTCGCCTTCGGATTGTTGAATCTCGGCTTCACGCTGACCGCTGGCCAAGTTGATTTGCTCGATTTTGCGGCCTTCCGATTCGGCGATGCGGGCGCGTTTTTCACGCTCAGCGGTAATTTGTGCCTGCATTGAGCGCAGAATTTCTTGCGGCGGAACCAAGTCTTTGATTTCGTAACGCAACACTTTCACGCCCCAAGAAGTGGCTGCTTCGTCTAGCGCAGCCACGACGATGCTGTTGATTTCGTCACGCTCTTCAAAGGTTTTATCCAATTCCATGCGGCCGATAACCGAGCGCAGAGTGGTTTGCGCCAATTGGGTAATGGCCATAATATAGTTGCTAGTGCCGTATGAAGCGAGCTTTGGATCGGTTACTTGGAAATAAATAATGCCGTCAACGGTAAGCTGGGTGTTGTCGCGCGTGATGCAGACTTGGCTGGGTACATCAAGCGGAATTTCTTTAAGCGTGTGTTTATAGGCCACGCGATCGATAAAGGGAATCAGAATGCTCAAACCGGGATTAAGCACTTTGTGAAAACGCCCCAAACGCTCGACCACATAGGCTTCTTGCTGCGGCACGACCACAAAGGCTTTAAAGCCGAAGACGATTACCGCCGCCAAAATCAGAATTGGAAAGCTGTATAAAATTTCCATGTTTTTTCCTTAATGTGAATGGATTAATGTAAGTGAATCAATAAAATATTGCCGTTTTTGCCGGTAATCACGCCGGTTTGTGCGGTGGCAGCGGCTGGTGCATTCAATGCCTGCGCCTGCCAATGTGTGCCGCGATAAATCACTTCGTAATAATCGGTGTGTAAATGGCGTGAAATCTGCACGGTTTGGCCGACATCGAGATCATTGGCAAGGTTTTCAATTTCATCCGGCTTGCGGTGTTTTTGAATCCAACCGCGCGCCCACCAGATGCCTAAAGCGGATAAAACAGCTGCGGTAAGAATCGCAGCCACGGTGTTGGCGGTCAACCATGCCACTAAACCTGCGCCGAATAAAGCAGCACTCACCACCATCAGATAAATCGTGCCGATAAACAGCTCGAGTATCAGCAGGGTAGCGGCTAAGATAAACCAAATCATTGCGCGTCTCCTTATTATTGTTGTGGTTAAATCAATTAAATGTATCAAATAGCTTTGGAAATTCAAAGTTTTATAACATATTTTTACATATTCATTTGTAATAAAAAAGGCCGTCTGAATGTTTCAGACGGCCTCGTTTAAATCGGTTACGAAAATAAAGCCTTATAAATCAAGTAGCCACCAAAGCACAAGAAAAACAAGCCGGAAAAATTATCCAAATAGCGGCTGTAGCGGCTGTAAAACCGTTTCACGGCTTGGCCGGAAAACAAAACCGCCAAACCGGTGAAGAAAACGATGGTTTCCACCCAAAGCAGCAGCAAGACACCGGCAATTTGCCATGTTTCGGTGATGTCTGCCAACACTGCCGACATCACGCTGCTGAAATAGACCACGATTTTGGGATTGGAAAGATTGACGAAC
Source organism: Neisseria sp. N95_16 (assembly GCF_002551535.2). Classification (NCBI taxonomy): domain Bacteria; kingdom Pseudomonadati; phylum Pseudomonadota; class Betaproteobacteria; order Neisseriales; family Neisseriaceae; genus Neisseria; species Neisseria sp. N95_16. The sequence goes on along the minus strand of NZ_PDBT02000033.1, from coordinate 16,863 downwards.
AAGCCCTTTTTCATCTCGTTCAAAGGGGTGGTAGGCGTGGCAGCCGCAGCGGCTTCGGCATGGCGGAAATCGGCGTTTTGCCGCACATTCACCATTTTCCAACCCAAATACATCAAATAACTGCCGCCCAAACACATCAATACGGTGTTGAACATCGGAAAGGTTTTCAACAGCAGCGATAAGCCGAGCATGGTGGCGCTGGCCCAAAACATCACGCCGGTGACGATGCCCAATACGGCAAACACGGCATTTTTGCGGCCGTGTAACGCGGCGGTGCGGGCGATGTAGAAAAAATCGGGGCCGGGGCTCATCATGCCGAGCAGGTGGATGATAATAATGTTCCAAATCATGGGGTTTTTCGTGGGCTTGGTGGGTGTTAAAACCATTACAGGGTGGCTATAATAACATTTTCTGAATCATTCCGAATCGTTAGGATAGAAATCATGCGCAAATTTTTCTTGTTGTTATTGCCAATAATGCTGGCGGCCTGCGGTGGCCAGTCTGATAAACCGGCCGATGAAGCGCAAGCCGGTGTACCGCCGAAGCCTTTGTTTAAAGTGAAATATATTGATGAGGGCGCGATTAACGGTTTGGCATTGGGTGCTGCGCAAGCAGGTCAAACGGTTGACGGCAAGCCGAGCGCAGTCTATCCGATTGAGGGTATGGGTGATGGCAACCAAGTCGAGCTTATCGGTGAGCGCGGCAACGATTTAGAAATGATTCGCGGCACCTGTATGGAAACCGATGGTGGTAAAAACATCGGTTGGCGCAAAGACGGTACCTGCCACACTTTATTTGCCAAACTGGTGGACAATGTGGCGGAAGACAGTGCTAAGCTGACCGATTATCTGATTAGCCATGCCGGTTTGAAATCGTATTCTGAAAACAAATCGGGCTATGCCGCCGTACAAACCGGCCGCTATATTTTGGAAGCCGACAGCGATGGCGCATTTTTCTTCCGCCGCCGCAATTATTAATTGATTTTCAGACGGCATTGAAGCATTAGGCCGTCTGAAAACATTCTGAAAGGAATTTTATGGAACAGCGCAAACTCGGTCGCACCGGCATTGAAGTGAGCAAAATCTGCTTGGGCACCATGACGTGGGGCGAGCAAAATACCGAACAAGAAGCTCATGAGCAGCTGGATTACGCTTTGGCCAACGGCGTGAATTTTATCAACACGGCGGAAATGTATCCTGTGCCGCCGGGTAAGGAAACCTATGCCACCACCGAGCGCTATATCGGCTCATGGATTAAAGCGCGTGGCAAGCGTGATGATTTTGTGTTGGCAAGCAAAATCGCCGGCCCGACCGGTGCCAACCGCTTGGAAAGTTATATCCGCAACGGCAACGACTTTTCGCGCGCGCAAATCCTAGAAGCCTGTGATGCCAGTTTGCAGCGTTTGAACACCGATTATTTGGATTTGTACCAACTGCATTGGCCGGAGCGCAAAGTGAATTTCTTCAGCAAATTGGGCGTAGCCGACTTGCCGGCTGACGAAGCCTTTACACCGATTGAAGAAATCGTCGATGCTTTGGGCGAATTGGTGAAACAGGGCAAAATTCGTGCCTTCGGTTTGTCGAACGAGACGCCGTGGGGTGCGATGCGCTATCTCAACCAACACGAACAAAACACCGATTTGCCGCGCGTGGCTTCGGTGCAAAATCCGTACAACCTGCTCAACCGCAGCTATGAAGTGGGCTTGAGCGAAATTTCTTTGCGTGAAGACATCCCGCTGTTGGCTTATTCGCCGCTGGCGTTTGGCGTGTTGACCGGTAAATACCGTCACGGCGCGAAACCGGAAGGCAGCCGCTTGGCTTTGTTTGAACGTTTCCAACGTTACACCAAGCCGAAAGCGGAAGAAGCGGTCGAGCGTTATGCCAAAATCGCCGAAGAAGCGGGTTTGACGCTGACGCAATTGTCTTTGGCGTTTGTAACGCAGCAAGCGTTTGTCGGCAGCAACATCATCGGTGCGACCACGATGGATCAATTGCGCGAAAACATCGCCACGGCTGACGTGGTGTTAAGCGAAGATCTATTGAATGCGATTAATGATGTGCATGCCGAAATCAGCAATCCTTGCCCTTAATCATTAAGCGGTAGAACAAGGCCGTCTGAAAACAAATCAGGTTTTCAGACGGCCTTGATTACGTTAATATTACCTGATGCAGCTTACGGCTGAAAATGGAGGCCGTCTGAAAATAAATACAATCATCACAAAGGAAGAGAACATGGCATACCTGACTTACCGTTTAGTGCAAATCAGTTCAGCGGCGATTAAAGCGGCCGATGTTTATTACTACGATGCCGTCGGTTTGAAAATTCGTGAGTTGCGTGTATTGCGTTTGCTGCACGATATGCCCGGTAGTACGCCGACAGAGTTATTGGAAAATTTGGAACTGGATAAAACGCTGTTGTCGAAAAATTTGGCCGCTTTGGAGCAGCGTGGTCTGATTACCCGTACGGTAGATGAACGCGATAACCGCCGCCAATGCCTGCATTTGAGCAAACGCGGTGAAGAAGCTTGGTTGGTGGCGGAAACCATCGGGCACAATTTGGAAAAAGACATGTTTGCCGATTTATCTGATGAAGAATGGGCGCAATTGCAAAACTTGCTTGAGCGTGCGTTGGAATCGTTTAATAAATGGCAGAAAAGCCATTCTTAATCTTAATAAGCAAATTAAACAGGCCGTCTGAAATTCAGACGGCCTGTTTAATTTTTGATTTACAAGGTTTGCACATCAAAAGGCTGATTGATTTTGTTCCATTGCTGGCTTTCGTATTCCAACGCTGAAGCAATCAATGGATGCTTGTCGAGCCAAGCTTCGCTGATGCGCAGCAACACGCTTTGCTTGTCTTCATCGGTGCGGAATTGCAGTTGGTTCGGCAATTCCAGCGGCAAACGTGCGCGGCAGAAGAGTGCAGCCAAGCGCAGCGACAAAATGGCATACCACAGCATTTGATCGTCGCCGACGACATCAACCATTTTTTTCAAATCGCCGCGATGGCCGAGCACCAATTGCGACAGGATGATTTGTTCTTTGCGTGAAAAGCCAGGCATATCGGCGTATTCTAAGATATAGGCCGAATGTTTGTGGTAGCCGGTGTGGGCGATGTCTAAGCCGATTTCGTGCAGCAAACCTGCCCAGCGCAAGAATTGCTTCCAATTGGCCAAATCCTGCACTGGCACATTCAGCGCCAAACACATATTTTCCATAAAGGCTTGAGCCGTTTCCGACACGCGCTTGGCTTGGTTTTGGCTGACATGGTAGCGTTTTTGGAATTCGGCTGTGGTTTGGTCGCGCATGTCGGCGTTTAATTTACGGCCGATGAAATCGTAGAATACACCGTCGCGCAATGCGGCTTCGGTGACCATCATTTTTTTGATTTCCAGCTCTTCAAAAGCCGCCATCATCACGGCCAAACCGCCGGCGAATACTTCCACGCGCTCTGGTTTTAAGTCGCTTAATTTGGCTTTTTTCACCGAACCGGCATCGATGATGCGGTCGGCCAGCTTTTTCATGCCTTCGTAAGTGATGTCGGATTCTTGCGGATATTCGGCAGCCAATACGTCACGAATAGATTTGGCCGAACCGGAAGTGCCCACCGAGAAATCCCAACCGGTTCGTTTCATCATTTTGCTGATGCGCTGAATTTCGTTGCGCGCGGCAGAAATGGCGGCTTGGAAATCTTTGGCGGTGATTTTGTTTTGGAAAAAACGCATGCTGTAGGTCACGCAGCCTAAAGCCAAGCTTTCGGTGTTGGTCGGCTTTAAGTCTGAACCGATGACAAATTCTGTCGAACCACCGCCGATGTCGATGACCAACATGCGGTCGCCGTTGGGTGGTAGGGTGTGCACCACGCCGGTGTAAATCAAACGTGCTTCTTCGCGGCCGGCAATAACTTCAATCGGAAAGCCTAACGCAGCTTCTGCTTTGGGAATAAATTGGGCAATATTTTTAGCGACACGGAAGGTATTGGTAGCCACTACGCGTACTTGCTCAAACTGAAAGCCTTGCAGCCGTTCACCAAATTTAGCCAAACACTCCAAAGCGCGTTGTTGTGACTCTTCGCTAAGGAATTTTTGTTCGTCCAAACCGGCAGCCAAGCGCACCATTTGTTTGAAGGAGTCAATAATTTTAAGTTGGCCGTTATTATTTTCACAGATTTGCAGGCGGAAGCTGTTGGAACCTAAGTCCACAGAAGCAAGAAGGTTTGAGCTGGGGGCTGTCATAGGAATGAATCGGATGGGATAAAATGAAGACGTTATGTTACATGGCGCCAAAAATACTGTCATCCCCTAATGTGGATATCCTTTGATTCAGTGCAAAGATACTCATATAATAGGCCGTCTGAAAAATAAACCCGATATTCAGACGGCCTGTTAAACGGCATAAATCCTATATTAATAATATCTGTAAACACAATACGTTAGCTCATGGAAAAAACTGCTCATCTGATTGTTGAACCTTCTTTATCACGCCGCCGCTTGCTGATTGCGGGCGGCGCCTTGCTTTTTAGCCCCGCTTTGGCCGTTGCCGGTGCGCAACGCGAAGAGACGTTGTCGGACGATGTGGCATCGGTGATGCGCGGCTCGATTAATAATGTTAATCCGGCGCGTTTGGTGTTTGCCAGTGCGGCGGAAGGCGAGCGTTGGCTGCAAACCATGTCGTCGCGTTTGGCAAGATTCGTGCCTGATGCCGCAGAGCGCCGCCGTTTGCTCATCAATATTCACTACGAAGCCAGCCGCGCCGGATTGGATCCACAAGTGGTATTGGGTTTGATTGAAGTGGAAAGCGCGTTTCGCCAATATGCGATTAGCGGCGTGGGGGCGCGCGGTTTGATGCAGGTGATGCCGTTTTGGAAAAACTACATCGGCAAGCCTTCGCACAATCTTTTCGATATCCGCACCAACCTGCGCTACGGTTGCACCATTTTGCGCCACTATAATAATGTGGAAAAAGGCAATTTGGCGCGCGCGTTGGCACGGTTTAACGGCAGCTTGGGCAGCAATAAATATCCCAATGCCGTTTTGGGTGCATGGCGCAACCGCTGGCAATGGCATGGCTGATGGATTTTGCATACGAAATCAGGCAGCTGCGATAAAGCAAATGCAAAGAAATTTGAATCCTGTATAATCTTTCCGTTAACGACTTTTTAGGTTTCAGACGGCCTGATGCTTCATCAGGCCGTCTGAAAAATAATGATGGCTAGAGATAACCGCATACAAATGTTTCCGCACGAATGGCGTGCCAGCACGACGCTTTCAGGTGTCTATGCGCTGCGCATGCTGGGTATGTTTTTGGTGTTGCCGGTATTGGCTTTATATGCGGCAACCTTGCCCGGCGCGGAAAATAATAAAGCCTTAATCGGCTTGGCAATGGGTATCTACGGCTTGACGCAGGCCTTGCTGCAATTGCCAATGGGCATGGCTTCGGATAAGTTTGGCCGTAAAAAAGTGATTTACATCGGCCTGATTATTTTTGCTGCCGGTAGCTTTATGGCGGCGGTGGCCGATTCTTTAACCATGCTGGTGGTGGCGCGTGCTTTGCAGGGCGCAGGTGCAGTGAGTGCGGCGGTAACGGCTTTACTGGCGGATTTGACGCGCGATGAAGTGCGCACCCGTGCCATGGCGATGATAGGCTTGAGTATTGGCCTGACTTTTTCCGTGAGCTTGGTATTAGCGCCGATGATATCGGCTTGGATTGGCGTGCAAGGCTTGTTTGCCCTGACCGGTGTGCTGACACTGATCAGCATCGGCGTGGTGGCATGGTTAACGCCCAATCCCGAACAATCCCGCGTGCACGATGATGCGCAAGCCCAGCCGGGTCGGGTGGCGGAAGTATTGAAAAACCGTCAATTATTAAGCTTGGATTTCGGTATTTTCGCGCTGCATGCGGCGCAAATGGCGCTGTTTACCACCTTACCATTTGCCATGGAAGCATTGGGCTTGCTGAAAACCCAGCATTGGAAAGTATATCTGCCGGCAACCATCATCGGCTTGGTGTTGATGGTGCCGTTGATTATTGTCGGTGAAACACGCAATAAGCTGAAACAAGTGTTTATTTTCGGCATTGCGTGTATTACTTCGGCGCAAATCGCTTTGATGTTCGGCCTGAACTCGATTTGGCTCATCACGGCGTTTATGATTATTTATTTTATTGGTTTCAATGTGTTGGAAGCCAGCCTGCCATCGATGGTGTCGAAAATCGCGCCATCGGATTTGAAGGGCACGGCAATGGGTGTGTACAATACCATGCAATCCATCGGCCTATTTGTCGGCGGTACGATTGGCGGGGTGTTGTTCCAGCATTACGGTTTCAATGGTGTGTTTGCCTTTTGCAGCGCGTTGATGTTGGTGTGGTTGCTGATTGCTTGGGTGTCACCAGCGCCGAAGCCGGTGAAAAACATAGCTTATGCGGTGCAGCCGCAATGGCAGGGGCGAACCGATGCACTTTACCATGCGTTGACCGGATTATCCGGTGTGGAAGCGGTGACGTTCAGCCAAGACAAACAAACCGTTTATATTAAAGCGTTGCAAAAAGGTTTCGACCCGTCGGCGGCGGAAAAAATCATTTCAGGAGATTAATATGTCATTGAATAAAGTCATCCTTATCGGCCGCTTGGGTCGTGATCCGGAAGTCCGTTACATGCCCAACGGAGAAGCTGTGTGCAACTTCAGCGTCGCCACCAGCGAAACATGGAATGACTGCAACGGCCAACGCCAAGAGCGTACCGAGTGGCACAACATCACTATGTATCGCCGTTTGGCTGAAATCGCCGGCCAATACCTGCGCAAAGGCAGCCAAGTATACTTGGAAGGCCGTATCCAAAGCCGTAAATACCAAGGCAAAGACGGCATCGAGCGCACTGCTTACGACATCATCGCCAGCGAAATGAAAATGCTCGGCGGCCGCAACGATAATTCAGGCGGCGCACCTTATGATGACGGCGGCTATGACCAAGGTAGCTATCAAGGTTCGCAAGGTGGTTACCAACAATCGGCACCACAGCAATCTTATCAATCTGCTCCGGCTCACCAGCAAGAAGCGCCAAGCGCGCTACCGGCTGCCCCAGCTCGCCGCGCACCAACTACTCCGGCTGCTCCGGTTGACGATATTGATGACGATATTCCGTTTTAATCATTAGGCATAAACAGGCCGCCTGAAAAATCGATTCAATTTTTTCAGACGGCCTATTGCTTGTGTACCCAATAAACCACGAATCGCCGTGAAATCCTCTTTTGGGATTGCGGTTTTCAGGTTTGGTGGTACAATAACGCTATTCAATTTCTTACGAACAAGCCGCCGAACACAGGCGGCTTGTATTTTTATTTTGCGCCCGCGGTCTGACCGACCGTGGGCGCGACACCATCAATGAAGAAGCGTATAAACGCTTTGCGGAGAACATACCATGCAAAAAATTCCATTGACCGTGCGCGGCGCAGAATTGTTGAAACAAGAATTACAACACTTGAAAAGCGTTGCCCGTCCGGAAGTGATTGAAGCGATTGCCGAAGCGCGTTCGCACGGTGATTTGTCGGAAAACGCCGAATACGAAGCTGCCAAAGAGCGCCAAGGTTTCATCGAAGGCCGCATTTCCGAATTGGAAAACAAATTGTCTTTGGCACATATCATCAATCCTGCCGAAATCCATGCCGAAGGCAAAATCGTGTTCGGCAGCACCGTGACCTTGGAAGACTTGGAAACCGAAGAGCAAGTGACCTACCAAATCGTCGGTGAAGATGAAGCCGATATTAAAGAGCGCAAAATTTACGTCGGTTCACCGATTGCCCGCGCTTTAATCGGAAAAGAAGAAGGCGATGTCGCGGAAGTGCAAGCGCCGGGTGGTGTGCGTGAATACGATATCATTTCGGTGCAATATATTTAATTTATCTATTATAAGGCAATAAATCCGTTATGGGATTTGAACCAGGCCGTCTGAAAGCATATACTTTCAGACGGCCTGATTAACAAGGGAGAAATGATGAATAAATTGGTTGTTGATTTAGCCGGTATATGGCTGGGTATGCAAGTGATGGCAGGCTATGTTGCCGCGCCGGTGTTGTTTAAAAGTTTGCCTAAATTGCAGGCCGGTGCAATTGCGGGCGAGCTGTTTAACGTGGTGTCTTACACCGGTTTGGTGGTTTGGGCATTGGTGTATTTTGTCGGCAAACGTGTTGCGGCGGTGCGCAACGTGCAATCAATCAACGGTAAATTGATTGCGGTATTGTGGCTGGGGTTGGCTGCCAATCAATTTTTGGTGACACCGGTGATTGAAGCGCATAAAACACAAACCACCAATTGGTTGCTGAGCTTAACCGGCGGTTCATTCGGCATGTGGCACGGTATTTCCAGCTTGATTTACATGATTTGCGCGATTTTGGCGCTGGTGCTGGTGTGGCGGATTTCTGCTTTGGAATGGAAGTAAATCTAAAAAATCAAAAGGCCGTCTGAAAATCATTTTTTCAGACGGCCTTTATAATGGAATCGTTTAATCGGTTTACATTTCTAAGTTTTTACGCCATAAAACCAATAATTTACCAATGTGTTGCACCAATTGCGCATCCACCGCTTCGCACAATGCATTGCAGATTTCTACGCGCTCTTGGCGATCGTCACCCAATACGCGCACTTTAATCAATTCGTGAGCGGTGAGGGCAGCATCGGTTTCTTTGATCACAGATTCTGTCAAACCGTGTTGTCCGATCATTACCACCGGATTCAGGTGATGCGCGCGGGTTTTGAGTTCCAAAATTTCTTTGGTGCTTAATTTATCGTCAGTCATGTTTGTATTGCTTAAATTAAAAATAATAATCTGATATTGTACGCGATTTAACGGCGGGCTGCGAGAAAATAACGTACAATAGAGCCATTCAATTTTCACATTCACACACTATGGCAGTACGTTCCAAATCTTCTAAAGCATGGCTCAACGAGCATGTGAACGACCATTATGTCCACATGGCGCAAAAAGACGGTTATCGTGCGCGTGCAGCTTATAAGCTTTTGGAAATCAACGAAAAAGACAAGCTCATCAAGCCGGGCACGATTTTGGCTGATTTGGGCCGTGCACCGGGCAGCTGGTCTCAGGTAGCAGCCAAATTGGTCGGTAAAAACGGCCAAGTATTTGCTTTGGATATTTTGCCAATGGACGAAATCGAAGGCGTTTCATTCATTCAAGGTGATTTTCGCGAAGACGATGTGTTGGCGCAATTTGAATCGCTGTTGGATAATCGCCCCTTAGACCTTGTAATTTGTGATATGGCACCCAATATGTCGGGTAATGCCGTGACCGATCAGGCCAAGAGCTTTTATTTATGCGAATTGGCTTTGGATTTTGCTGCCAACCATTTGAAAACAGGTGGTAATTTTTTGGTTAAAGTATTTCAGGGAGCAGGCTATCAGGAATATCTGGCGGCCATGCGGGTGGTTTTTGGCGTGGTGCAAACACGCAAGCCTGAGGCTTCCCGCAATCGTTCCAGTGAGATTTATTTATTGGGCAAAAATAAACGCTGACAATATGGGCAGCGTGCATTAAAATCGTTTCTTTCGTTTACCTTTATATATGGAGCCTGATTCAGTGGGGAATACCATTAAACATGTATTGGTCTGGTTGGTGCTGGGTGTCTGCCTGATGGCGGCATTCAATGCCATTAATGACAAGCAGGAAAATAAACAACAAATCGAATATTCGCAGTTTATCCAACAGGTAAACAACGGTGAAGTGGCCAGCGTGAATATCGAAGGTTCGGTCGTGAGCGGTTATCTGATTAAAGGTGAGCGCGCCGATAAAACTTCGTTTTTCACCAATGCGCCGCTTGACGATAAGCTGATTCAGACTTTATTGGATAAAGATGTCCGCGTCAAAGTGACGCCTGAAGAAAAACCGAGCATGCTCGGCAGCTTGTTCTTCAGCCTGTTGCCGGTATTGCTGTTGATTGGCGCATGGTTCTATTTCATGCGCATGCAAAGCGGTGGCGGCGGTAAAGGCGGTGCGTTTTCATTCGGTAAGAGCCGCGCCAAATTGTTGGATAAAGATGCCAACAAAGTGACCTTTGCTGATGTGGCCGGTTGCGATGAAGCAAAAGAAGAAGTTCAGGAAATCGTTGATTATCTGAAAGCGCCGACCCGCTATCAAAGCTTGGGTGGTCGCGTGCCGCGCGGTATTTTGCTGGCCGGTAGCCCGGGTACCGGTAAAACCTTGCTGGCTAAAGCAATTGCCGGTGAAGCAGGTGTGCCGTTCTTTAGCATTTCCGGTTCGGATTTTGTGGAAATGTTTGTTGGTGTTGGTGCCAGCCGTGTGCGCGATATGTTTGAGCAAGCCAAGAAAAACTCGCCTTGCATCATCTTTATCGATGAGATTGATGCCGTAGGTCGCCAGCGTGGTGCAGGCTTGGGTGGCGGTAATGATGAACGCGAACAAACCTTGAACCAATTGCTGGTTGAGATGGATGGCTTTGAAAGCAATCAAACCGTAATTGTGATTGCTGCAACCAACCGTCCGGACGTATTGGATCCTGCTTTACAACGCCCAGGTCGTTTCGACCGTCAAGTAGTGGTGCCGCTGCCGGATATCCGTGGCCGCGAGCAAATTTTGAAAGTGCACGCCAAAAAAGTGCCTTTGGATGAATCGGTTGATTTGACTTCATTGGCGCGCGGTACGCCGGGTTTCTCTGGTGCCGATTTGGCTAACTTGGTAAACGAAGCCGCTTTGTTTGCCGGTCGCCGCAATAAAATCAGAGTCGATCAAAGCGACTTTGAAGATGCCAAAGACAAAATCTACATGGGTCCTGAGCGCCGCTCAATGGTGATGCACGAAGATGAAAAACGTGCGACGGCTTATCATGAATCGGGTCATGCCATTGTGGCCGAGAGCTTGGACTTCACCGATCCGGTGCATAAAGTCACCATTATGCCGCGCGGCCGAGCCTTGGGCTTGACTTGGCAGCTGCCGGAACGCGACCGCATCAGCATGTATAAAGATCAAATGCTGAGCCAAATCGCGATTTTGTTTGGTGGACGTATTGCCGAAGATATTTTTGTCGGCCGTATTTCTACCGGTGCGTCCAACGACTTTGAACGCGCAACGCAAATTGCCCGTGAAATGGTGACCCGCTACGGCATGAGCGACAAAATGGGCGTGATGGTTTACGCGGAAAATGAAGGTGAAGTGTTCTTGGGTCGCAGCGTGACCCGTTCACAAAATATTTCTGAAAAAACCCAGCAAGATGTGGATGCCGAAATCCGCCGCATTTTAGATGAGCAATACGCCGTGGCTTACAAAATCTTGGACGAAAACCGAGATAAGATGGAAACCATGTGTAAAGCACTGATGGATTGGGAAACCATCGATCGTGATCAGGTATTGGAAATCATGGCAGGCGAGCAACCTAGTCCGCCGAAAGATTACAGCCACAACCTGCGCAAAGACGAGCCTGAAGAAGAAAAAGGCGAGCCGGAGCAAGTGATGGTGATTACGCCTGAAGGTCCGCAAACCGAAGTGCAAAATGTTAAACCTGAACATGCTTCTGATCATGATTCGGGTGTGAACAAGCCATAATCGGCATATCAAACGGCAGCGTTAACGCTGCCGTTTCTTCATATCTGAAACCATCATAATAAGCCAAAAGAACATCAATATTGAAGATTATTGCTTTAGGCCGTCTGAAAAGGCCGGCAAATTCGTTTATAATGACGCTTTTGCTTAAGTTTGATTCCGCCATGAAAACAGTAGAAAAAAGCGTGTTGGTGTTACACAGCGCCAAGCAGATGTTTGAGTTGGTTGACCGCGTGGAGGATTATCCGACATTCCTGCCGTGGTACAGCAAAACCGAAATCATCGAGCGCACCGATACCGAATTGAAAGCGCGCCTGTTTATGGACTACATGGGCGTGCGCCAATCGTTTGCCACGCATAACCACAATATTCCCGGTCAAGAAATCAAAATGGATTTGCTCGAAGGGCCGTTTAAAACCCTGCGCGGCACTTGGCGATTTGTTGATTTGGGTGACGATATGTGCCAAATCGAATTTAAATTGGAATACGAATTCAGCAGTTCGATTTTGTCGGCGATGATTTCGCCGGTGTTTAATCATTTGTCCGGCACCTTGGTGGACGCATTTGTTAAAGAGGCTGACCGCCGCTATGCTTAATATTGAAATCGTGTACGGATTGCCGGATAAGCAAATGTTGAAAACCATGCAAGTGGCAGAAGGGACGACCATCCGCCAAGCAGCTTTGCAAAGCGGTTTGGAAAACGAATTTCCCGATTTGGATTTATATTCGGCCAAGCTTGGCATTTTCGGCAAAATAGCCAAAGACGATACCGTATTACGCGATAAAGACCGCATTGAAGTGTATCGCCCTTTGCTGATCGACCCGAAAGAGGCACGCAGACAGCGCGTGCAAAATCAGGAAGATTGAATTTGAGGCCGTCTGAACCCTTTTATTTCAGACGGCCTTCTGTAAGAACCACACACCAAAGAGAAAATCATGTCTAACCCAATTAAAATGATCGTCGGCCTAGGCAACCCCGGCAAAGAATACGAAGCAACCCGCCACAATGTCGGCTTTTGGCTGCTCGATGAATTGGCGTGGCAATGGAAAGCGACGTTTAAAGATGAGAAAAAATTCTTCGGCGAAGTGGCGCGTGTCAGCCGCCCTGAAGGGGATATTTGGCTGATTAAACCGATGACGTTTATGAACCGTTCCGGTCAGGCGGTGGCGGCCTTGGCACAGTTTTACAAGATTGAACCCGAAGAAATTCTGGTGGTGCACGATGAACTCGACATCGAATGCGGCCGCATTAAATTCAAGCTCGGCGGTGGTAATGGCGGCCACAACGGCTTGAAAGACATTCAAGCCCGATTGGGTACGCCGAATTTCTACCGCCTGCGTCTGGGCATTGATCATCCGGGCGATAAGGCTCTGGTGTCGGCTTATGTGTTGAACAAACCGAGCACGGAACACCGCCAATTGATTGAAGATTCGGTCAATAAATCCATCAAAGGCATACCGCTATTGACGGCGGGTGAATTTGAAGAGGCGCAGCGTTTTTTACACAGTCGATAACTTTATATTTTCAGACGGCCTAAACCATGAGTGAATTGATTGATTTGATTGAAACCGAAAGCCTCGGTACAGTCGAAGAAACCCTTGATTTTTTGTTATACGAATGCAGCTTAGATGATGCCCCAAGCCGTGAAGAAGTAGAACAATGGCGCGACTTGCTAAACGGGCGCGGTGGCAAATTCGTACGATTGGCCAAAATCTGCCAAACATGGCTGGACGAAGAGGGTGAACATGACCTTACCGCGCAATAAATTTACCGCATTGGCCGCGCTGTGGTTTGCGGCTGCCATTTATTCACTGCTGTTGCGAGAACCAACAGGCGGCGCGCCGCCGTTTCCAAATTTCGATAAAGTGGCGCATTTTGCTTTGTTTTTCGCACACTTTTGGCTGCTCACCAAAGCATATATGGCCGATAAGCACCCGATTCCGTATCGCGGCCTGATGATTGCCGCCGTGGTGTTTGCCATTGCCAGCGAGTGCGCGCAGGCAATGTTTACCCAAACACGCGAAGGTTCGTTTGGGGATGCGGTGGCCGATGTCTGCGGTGCGGCGGCAGCTTTGTGGTTTACCCGAAAAATCGAGCAAGCCAAAGGGTTGGAATCGCCTGATTAATCTTTAACTACAAACAGTTATCAATCATAGAGGCCGTCTGAAAGCTTGGAAAAGTTTCAGACGGCTTTAAGGAAACATAATGAACAATACCCCGTTTATCCAACGCCGCCAACGCGTGCTGCAACAAATCGGCAGCGAAGGCGTGGCGGTTTTGTTTGCCGCGCCGGAACAGCGCCGTAGCAACGACACCGAATTTCCATTCCGCCAAGACAGCTATTTTCATTACCTGACCGGCTTTGACGAGCCGCAAGCGGTGTTGCTGCTGGATGGTGCGACGCAAAAAAGCATTTTGTTCTGTCGCGAAAAAGATGCCTTAAGCGAGATTTGGAACGGCTTTCGCTATGGGCCAGAAGCGGCGTTGGAAGTGTTCGGTTTTGATGAAGCCTATGCAAATATCGAATGGCCGGCAAAATTAACGCAAGCGCTGGTGAATAAAAAAAGCCTGTATGCCTTGTGGGGCTTATATCCCGAACACGATAAAGAAGTGATGGCCAAATGGCACAGCGTGCAGCAAAGTGCCGGCCGCCGTATTCAAACCAACACTTATGTGCCGGAAAATTTGGCTGATTTGGCGGCGTTGTTGGACGGTATGCGCTTGATTAAAGACGATCACGAAATTGCGCTCTTGAAAAAAGCCGGTGAAATTAGCGCGTTGGCGCATATCCGAGCCATGCAGAAAACACGACCAGGCATGAATGAGCTGCAGATTGAAGCCGAAATTTTGCACGAATTCATGCGTCACGGCGCGCGTTTTCCGTCTTACAACAGCATTGTGGCAGGCGGTAAAAATGCGTGCTGTCTGCACTATGTTGACAACAAAGATATGCTGCAAGACGGCGATTTGCTGCTGATTGATGCCGGTGCCGAATATAATTTTTACGCCGGCGACATCACACGTACTTTTCCGGTAAACGGTAAATTTACCGCGGCACAAAAAGACATTTACGAAATCGTGTTGGCGGCCAATGAAGCCGCCATCGCCGCCGTGAAACCGAATGCCGATTGGGGTGAGGTTCACTTAATCGCGCTGAAAATCTTGGTGCAAGGCTTGATTGATCAAAAATTATTGCGCGGCACAGTTGACGGCAACATCGAATCACAAGCCTATCAACGTTTCTACATGCACGGCTTGGGTCATTGGGTCGGCTTGGATGTACATGATGTCGGTAAACGCTGGCACAACGGCAAGCCTTTATTGCTGCAACCAGGCATGTGCAGCACCATCGAGCCGGGCTTGTATATTGCCACGGCCGATGATATTCCTGAAGTCTTCCACAATACTGGTATCCGCATTGAAGACAATGTATTGGTAACCGAAAACGGTTGTGAAAATTACACCGCCTTAGCGCCGAAAAGCGTAGCGGATATTGAAGAAGTGATGCGTGGCTAGGTCGCTTGAAATTGAATAACGCCAAAAGGCCGTCTGAAGCATTAAGTTTCAGACGGCCTCATTTTGATTAATTTATTCAAAAACTAACTTTCCGAATCGATTCAGCCACGGCCTCACCCAATATTTCATTACCGAACTCATTGAAATGCAGCCCGTCGCAGATGGTCAGCGCGGTTAAGTCTTGCATAAACATCAACGCATATAAATCATTAATGGCAAAACCGAATTCATGTGCCAAGTCTTGGGCTATTTGGTTATAGGTTTGAATATCTTTCAAATAGCGGCGCGATGATTTGGTCACATTGTGTACGCTTTGTAAAAAAGGCGTGCTGCTTGCCCAGATAAGGTGTGCGCCGGTTTGCTGCAAGCGGTTAAAAATTTGTCTCAGATTGGCTTGGTAGGCTTGAATGTCGGTTAAGGGTTGGCTGCTGCCTGCATTGTAGCGGATGTCGTGCAGACCGCAGTTTAGGTGAATAATGTCTCCGGCCTGCGCACCTTGTGTCCATTGTTCGATGTGTTGCAACACATCATGTGATGAGCGGCAATTGTTGATCGGTGAGAGTATGGGTACATCGGATAGGGCAGCTTGTACTGTAGCTTCATAGCCCAGTCGGATTGAGTCGCCGATAAGATAAACCGTCATGTTTCCCCCTACTGTTAAGGCCGTCTGAAATAATTAATATTATAATATTAATTATTTCAGACGGCCTTAACATGGGTCAAATCATTAGGTTGGATTCTGTAAAGCTTATTTGGCTTGATAATTTTGTCGGTAAAAATCAATCAATTGTTTAGCTTGTAGCATCGGCAGGCCGAAGCGGTCGGCCACGGCTTTTAAATCTTTGATTTCTACGCCGGTGAGGTTTTGGCTGATCCATTCAAATGTATCCGGCTTGCTTTTGATGTGTTCTAAATAAGCCTGTTTGCGTTTCCAATTGCGCGACCATACCAGTAATACGGTAAAAATCAACAACGCAATCAAAAAGATATTCATTGCAGCCATCATTTCCATGGTTGGGCTTTCATCAAAAAATAAAGGAGATTATAAACGAAAAAAGGCCGTCTGAATGCATGTCGCGTTCAGACGGCCTGAGAGCTTTTCAAGCTCTCCATCTTGGGCGCATTTCTTCGTTTCTGAAGTTTTGCAAAGGTCTCGGCCTTTATCCTTTCGAATAATGGCATCATTCAATTTTCACACGTTTCAAGCGCAACGCATTGGTTAATACCGATACCGAACTCAGCGCCATTGCCGCGCCGGCAATCACCGGGCTGAGAAAACCCAAAGCAGCCAGCGGGATGCCGAGGATATTGTAGAAAAAGGCAAAAAACAGGTTTTGCTTGATGTTCCTCAACGTAGCGCGTGACACAAGCAGGGCCTCGACGAGTTGGTTGACCGAATGCTGCATCAATGTTGCCGAAGCGGTGTGTTCGGCCACATCGGCGCCCCCTTTCATGGCGAAGCTGACATTGGCCGCAGCCAGAGCAGGGGCATCGTTGATGCCGTCGCCAACCATGGCGACAACTTTGCCGTCGTCTTTGAGTTTTTGCACCGCCGCTGCTTTATCGCGCGGGCTCATGTTGCCAAACGCGTGTTCAATGTCCAGTTGCGCGGCGATGTATTCGACGGTATTTTGATTGTCGCCACTCATTACATACACCTCGATATCATGCGCTTTCAGACGGCCTTACATTCGCATTTCAAGTGCAACGCTCAAATGCCATTGGCAAGGGCTGCTGAAAACAGATCACCCGGTGTCTCATAGTCCAATGTCTTTCTCGGTCGGCGG